>CAJXIT010000269.1 GCA_913054055.1 uncultured Thalassolituus sp. | reverse complement strand
GGAGAAGCCAATTACACCATATTCAGTAAATAACTGAACTGGTGCGCTGTGAGGATGAACAGTGTCGCTCCATATGTGCGGGTTAATAAATTGATAACCATTTGGGCCCAAACCAAACCAGATACTTTTATTCCAAACCGCATTTAAAGTTTCAGACCAAATCCCTGAGCGTCCACTATTTATTGAATGGGTTGCCAACTCTTTACTGGCAAAAAAGTAATCCAAATAAAGAAGGCGAAAAGGGTTAACGGATGCATTGTTTGCCATTGCGGATATTGAAAATAACCAGCCTAGTAAAAACGCAATTACACTAATGGAAAATAATTGTTTTCTTATTTTTGGAAATGCGATGTAAGTAATGCCTGATGCGATTAAGGATGCGATAAAAGTTCCTCGTGAGCCAGACCATAATACAAATGTCCAGTAAGCAGTTAGTAATCCAAGGGTTATGAGATAATAGTGATTAACTTTTCGTAAGAGAGGAAAATATAATAATGGAAAAATTGCAGCTAAAATAAACCCAGAGTGTCGAATATTGTTAAAAAGTGGGGTTCGTTTTGCCCAGTCAAAGTCTACTGCATCTTCGGTGCTATGCCACTTAGCTAATACGTAATAGAGAACCCATGCTAATGTTATGCATAAAGCAAAAATAAACTGTTCATTTCTTTTAGTTTCAGTGAGCAATACCCATGCTGCATATCCTGTTAAGCAATGTATAAAAATTTCAATTTGTTTGATCAGAGAAGCATGAAAATGATCTGATAAGTAGCCTGAAATGACACCACTGACTTGCCAAGCAATAATGGCTGTAGCAAAGACCGCTCCTGATTTTGTAATTCTAGGTTGCTGGCAAAAAGTAATTACAAAAATTACAAAAATGAGCTGCATAATGATGACGACAGAGCTTTCAAATCCGACCTGGGCCAGGCTTGGAAATAATACCTTAGAATATAGGCTAAACCACGGAAGCAAAAATAAAACTGCCAGTAGTGATTTTTTCATTGAAGGTGACATGGTGGAGGCTGTAGAAGTACTCATATCATTCTCATACTCAAATCCACCGCAGTAATATCCTTGGTTAATACCCCAATAGAAATAAAATCCACGCCGGTTTCTGCAATCTTTATTAGGGTTTCATCGGTAATGCCGCCACTGGCTTCTAACTTGGCTTGGCCTTTAGTGTACTCGACAGCTTTTTTGGTGTCTGCAATGCTGAAGTTATCTAACATAATAATGTCAGCCCCTGCGTTTAAAGCTTGCTCCAGCTCTTGAAAGCTTTCTACTTCTACTTCTACCGGTTTGCCTGGGGCAATTTCATGGGCTTTTTCAACGGCCATTTGGATACTGCCACAGGCGTTAATGTGGTTTTCTTTGATTAAAAAAGCATCAAATAAACCGATTCTATGGTTATGACAGCCACCCATGGTCACTGCGTACTTTAACGCCGTGCGTAAGCCGGGAATGGTTTTGCGAGTATCTAACAGTTTAACCTGTGTATGTTTCACCTTTTCACTGTAGTTAAAGCACTTGGTCGCCACGGCAGATAGGGTTTGCAGAAAGTTAAGGGCGGTGCGCTCCCCTGTTAATAAGCTGCGAGATGAGCCTTTCAGTTCAAACAGGGTGTCATTAGGCTGCACCTGTTGGCCTTCTTTTATATGCCAGATGATCTCAACCGTAGGATCCAGTTGCTTGAAGACCTCATTTACCCATGCGGTACCAGCAATAATGGCTTGGTCTCGGCATATGATGCGGGCGTGGCTGGTATTGTCAGCGGGGATCAATTGCGCAGTGATGTCTCCATTGATCAAGTCACTACCAATGTCTTCGGCAAGGGCATATTGCACACTTTGTTGGATGTCGGCTTGGATCTGTTCGATGGTTAGGTTCATACTAAAACGGCTACTGACGATGACTGACAATCAATATGGGCTGTAAAAAGCCAATATTGTACAAATTTAAAGAGGCGGAATTCTATACCGAAAGCCGTGATATTGCACTGCTGTGGCTGGATAAGTGGTCTTAGAAGGCTAAAAAATACAGGATTCGGTTTTTCTGTTGATATATTTGCATAATTCATCAATGCTTTAGCTTCTAAATCATGTGTGAAAGCTCTTAACTATGTTTACAGTTTTGGACCATAAGCTGGTCGAAGCGAAATGGTGCCCATCTCCCAATTATAATCACAGACCTTCCGCCAATATTGATGCGCTGGTGATTCATAATATTAGCCTTCCTCCCAATGAGTTTAGTAATGGCTATATAGAGTCGTTTTTCTGTAATCAATTAGATTGCTCCATTCACCCTTATTTTGAAGAAATAAAAGGTCTTGAAGTCAGTGCTCACTTACTCATTAAGCGAACGGGTGAAGTGGTGCAGTTTGTGGCGTTTGATCAAAGGGCTTGGCATGCAGGTGTGAGTTGCTTAAATGGTAAAGAAAACTGCAATGACTTTTCCATTGGCATTGAATTAGAAGGGGCGGATGATATTGAATACGAAGCCGTACAATATAAGGTGTTGGCTCAGGTCACATTAGCCCTTCAAAAAGCGTATCCTGCTATTATAGAGGAGAGAGTCGTGGGGCACAGTGATATTGCGCCGGGCAGAAAAACCGATCCGGGCCCAGCCTTTAATTGGTCTAAGTATAAAAAAAGTATGCAAACACTATGAAATTTATCGTTCTTTTATTTACGGTTTTATTGCAAAAGCAAACCAAGCAGCAGGGCTATAAGCGTAAGCGCCAATGGTTTTCTCGGATTTCCACCTTTTTTAAGTCCAATACCCAAAGCTTATCTGGGCAATTGCTGGCGTTTGCTGCTTTAGTATTGTTGCCAGGGTTGTGCATCGGTTTCTTCATTGACAGCTTGAGTGGTTTATTTGGCAATTTACTGGCCTTGGTACTTCAGGTTGTATTGCTGTTATACATTTTAGGCCGTGATGACTTTAGCCAACGCTTTCAATCTTATAAAGAATGTTGGGCAAGGGCGGATTACCAAGGGGCGTTTGAATGTGCCAGCCGTTTTTTGGGCATCAAAGAAACGGAACATGCTCATGATCCCTGTCAATTACATCAGAGTGTTTCTCGGGCGGTTGTGCATGCTTGGTTTGTGCGCTTTTTCGTTTTTATATTTTGGTATTTAGCGGTGGGCATTGGTGGATCATTTGCGTGCCTTATGAGTTATTGGTTTTATCGTGAGTTTAAATTTGGTTGGGCAAAAAGTGTGGTGGAAGCCATGGAATGGTTACCATCTAGATTGTTGGCGTTAACAACAGCATTAGCAGGGGATTTTACTCATAGCTTTCCACCGGCTTTAAAATCCTTATTGGATTTTCAAACAGAATCTTTTGACGTATTAACGAAAACAGTATTTCCTGCTCAGGAAGATGCTGAGAACTTTGTATGTGATTTGGCTGACGATACTTTACAGGAAACCAATCAGCTTATGTTTCGCTGCGCGGTGATTTGGTTGTTATTGGTGGCGGTATTAACGGTTTTCACTGGGTTTTAAGCACGCTTTACAGTTTGGTTATTTAAGAAGCGGCTAATGCCGCTTTTTTTATGTGATTAGATATCAACTGTTGAATCTGTCCATATTCAACCAAGCTGCCCCGCGCACTCCACTTGAATCCCCATGGACGTTTTTTACTAATTGGGTATTAATAGAATCGCTGAAAATATAGGGATGCCATACTCTTTTCACATCTTCATAAAGTGCGTTCGCATTTGAAACCCCACCTCCTAATACAATGACATCAGGGTCCATGATATTGATGACACTAGCTAGGCTACGGGCGAGTCTGTCCACATAAAGCTGATAACTTTTTTTGGCGGCCTGATGAAAAGGGTGTTGAGTATGTGTGCTGGCTTCAATGATTTCCGGGCACGAAGCCTTGTATTGAAACTGCAAGTGCGTTTGTTGGCTAAAACCTGGCCCAGATAAATAGGTTTCGATACAGGCCGCTTTACCGCAATAGCAGGTTTGCTTTGGAAGGTCATGATCAGAAGGAAAGGGCAGCGGATTGTGACCCCATTCGCCTGCGATGGCATTGCTACCTATGTGTAAATGTTTATTGATCACCCAGCCTCCGCCAACACCCGTGCCAAGGATGACAGCGAATACGGTATTCATATCTTTACCGGCCCCGTCTACGGCCTCACTTAATGCAAAGCAGTTGGCATCATTTTCAATTTTTACAGAGCGATTCAACTGATCAGATAAGTCACTGGCTAAGTCTTGCCCGATTAAACACACCGTATTAGCATTTTTTATCGTGCCTGTTTTTAGGCTGATTGCACCGGGGATACCAATGCCTAAGGGTAAGTCAAATTGATTTAACTGTGTTTCACACTGGGTAACTAGTGTGCAAATGGTTGTAATAATGGCTTGGTATTGTTGTGTGGCTGATGGGTGGTGATTGGAAGAAGGGGTGGCTGTATTCCACGTCCCGACCAATTTCATGGGAAACAACGTTAGTCAGAACTTTGCAGATTTGATTCTGCATGAATTCAGCCTGTCCGGTGAACCGGTTCAGCGTCTGTCGTTCAAAGTTGCTGCAAATTCGCCGGTTCGTCCGGCGCGCGCTCCTGAGCGTGAAGAAGAACCCTTTGTGGAGTTGAGCAACGGGGTTACTGAACTGGAGAATCCAGCACCGCGTTCAGCTGGTGCAGCTGCGGATAAGATGGAAACGTTGCAAGCTGCGCCGCTTGATCCACGTTTCACATTTGACAGCTTTGTCGTTGGTAAACCCAACGAGTTGGCCCATGCAGCAGCCCGTCGGGTTGCCGAGGGTGGACCCGTCACGTTTAACCCGCTGGTACTGTATGGTGGTGTTGGTCTGGGTAAGACTCACCTGATGCATGCGATCGCCTGGGAACTGACCGCCCGGAAGCCTGATCTGAATGTGCTGTATCTGTCAGCAGAGCAGTTCATGTATCGGTTCGTTCAGGCCCTGCGCGAACGTCGGATGATGGATTTCAAACATCTGTTCCGGTCGGTGGATGTGCTGATGGTTGATGACGTGCAGTTTATCGCTGGCAAAGGCTCAACTCAGGAAGAGTTCTTTCACACCTTCAACGCGCTGGTGGATCAGAACAAGC
>CAJXIT010000268.1 GCA_913054055.1 uncultured Thalassolituus sp. | reverse complement strand
ATTTAGTTCTTAATTCGCTAAAATATTTAAAATTTTATTACAAGCTTGGCCATCACCATATGGGTTATGGGCTTTAATCATTCGCTCGTATTTATCTGATTTTTCTAGTAACACAGCTAAACCATTCACTATTGTATCTGCATGAGTTCCCACTAACTCTACGGTCCCTGCCTGTACAGCCTCAGGCCTTTCCGTTGTATCACGCATAACCAATACTGGCTTCCCCAAACTTGGGGCTTCTTCTTGAATGCCACCAGAATCCGTTAATAGCACTGTCGATAAACGCATTAAATTTACAAAAGGTAGGTACTCTAGTGGCTCAACCAAAAAGACATTATCTAAACCTTTCAGGAGTCTATTAACCGGCTCTCTAACATTTGGATTTAAATGCACAGGATAAACATATTGAACATTTGGGTGTTGCTTTGCCGATTCAGATATAGCTTTACAGATATTCTCAAAGCCACTGCCAAAATTTTCACGACGATGACCAGTTATGACCACTAAATCTTTATCTTCATTTAAGAAATCATAATGTGATTTTAAGTCTTCTTGAAGCTGTGCATCGGACTCTATTTTATTAATAACACTTAACAATGCGTCAATAACGGTGTTACCAGTTACAAATATTGCCTCTGGGTCAAAGTTCTCATTTATCAGGTTTTGTTTTGATATATCTGTTGGAGCAAAGTGATACTTTGTTAGTACTCCTGTTAATTTACGATTAGCCTCTTCTGGCCACGGAGAGTATATATCACCTGTTCTTAAACCAGCTTCAACATGGCCAACAGGGATTTTTTCATAATAAGCAGCCAGACTTGCTGCAAATGTTGTGGCGGTATCACCATGCACCAAGACTACGTCAGGCTTGAACCCTTCTAATACTGATTTTATTTCAAGTAAAATTCTAGCAGTCACATCATTTAAGGTTTGACCTGCTTTCATTAAATTAAGATCGTATTCGGGGGTGATTTCAAACAGACCCAAAACCTGGTCAAGCATTTCTCGGTGCTGAGCCGTTACACATACCTTTGCCTCAAAGCGATCGTCTGATTCTAATGCTTTTACCAATGGTGCCATTTTTATGGCTTCAGGCCTTGTGCCAAATACGGTTAATACTTTTTTCATTAAATCTATTTTGGGGCTGCTTTTATGGTCGTGAGCAGGCTCCCTCCTACATTTTGATTTTATTTTTGACTCCCACCTGCGTAGGTGGGACATTTTCTGGACCGCCCGCAAGCGCCCCCCCCCGTATTATCCTTGCTTATTCTCGGATGCCGCTTCGCTTTATCCGGGCTACCTTCTAATCTTTTTTGTGACTGCTCTAAGGTAGTAAGCAGGCTCTTTCCAATATTATTGTTTTTCTGTTAATTCGGTATCTATACTTTAATTTTTGGATAATTTACGCTCAACTCTCTTTTTAATATTTTTTTGGTGTTTTCATACCCATGAATCAGCCTGATTTCTTTTGGTTTAAACCATATTCTGCCCACAAAATTTAGCAGGTATTTTTGCCCTGCGTGAGCACTATATCCGCAAATGGTAGGTATTTCTGCTCGAATGGGTATACGTTGTCCATCCACGTCTACATAACCAGTTTTATTTCCGTTTCTGGCGGGGCCGTATTTTTGAATAATACGAGCAAGAGTGCCTTTTGTTTGGTAGCCCGCAAATAACACGTCGTGTCTTTTATCACCCAGCATGGCTTTTAAAAAGTTCAGTACTCGAGCACCATTGCACATACCGCTGATTGCGATCACGATGGCTGGTCTTTTGCTCTTAGCAAGATACTTTACCGCATTTAAATGGTCTTTGTGACTATTAATTGTCAAAACATTGTTATATTTCAAAGGATTACGTTTGTTTTTTAATTTTCTTAGGGCCTCTTTATCTCAGTATGGACTTAGCTGGCCATATATGTATGTGTATTTTGAAGCTAATAGAATGTCAATTATGACTTCTAGGTTCCTCCAGTCAAAGGAAGCCCTTCGACGGTCGGCGCTACGCGCCTGCTTAGCATGCCCCGCGAGAGCATCGAGTGTATTGGGTACAGGACGAACGACTTTATGATACTTATTTGTACGATTTCTCGCCTGCGAATAACCTGCTAGATTATTGTTATGTATCATTTCTTCTAGCTCGTATAGCAGTTCTTGGGGGCTGGCTATACTGAACGCTGGTATCAGGTTGGTGCCTTTATTTTGCAGGGCTTTTTCTTTAATGGTTTTTAGACGCTGGCGGCAGTCTCTTCTAGATTCGTGGTTTTTATTTCCATAAGTGGACTCCATAACTAAGGTGTCGCATTTCCATGGGGACTTTGGTGCTTTTAGTATAGAAGTATAGGGTGAGCCTAGATCGCCCTAGAAGATGATGGTTTTAAGCTTGGTAATGTCGTTTTTTGTTAGCCATCCCCGGATGACCCTTCGCTCTATCCGGGCAACGATTTGAGTATGGGGCCTGGTCTGTGTATCTAGAGTTTATTTTTCATTGATCTGAAAGCTCTTATTAAACCTGTGGTGGAGTTATCAAAGTTTTCTTCTAGGGCTTGAGTGTTTTCAGTTTTGGCGGTTAAGGCTGCGTTCACTTTATCACCTAATTTTTTACCTAGCTCTACGCCCCACTGATCAAAGCTGTTTACACCCCATATTTGCCCTTGCACAAAAACTTTATGTTCGTATAGCGCGATCAAAGCCCCCACTACTTTAGGCGTGGATTTATCAAAAAATAAAGTATTGCTTGGACGGTTGCCTGGTATGGTTTTTTGAGTGGCTAAAATGCGTTTATCTTGCTCACTCATTTCACTATTCGCCAGTTCTTGCAATGCTTCTTGTTCGGTTTTGCCCTGCATTAAGGCCTGTGATTGGCTTAAGCAGTTTGACACCAATAACTCGTGGAAATGATCCACTGGGTTGTGTGTCATTAAAGGCAAAATGAAATCACATGGGGCAAACTGTGTACCTTGATGCAGTAGCTGGTGATAGGCGTGCTGACCATTACTGCCTACGCCACCCCAAATTATTGGGCCAGCCTGATAATTTAAATACTGCCCGCAAGCGCTGACAGATTTACCATTACTTTCCATATCCAACTGCTGAATATGGGCTGGTAGCCCTCTTAGGTAATGATCATAAGGCAATACAGCATGGGACTGAGCATTGAAAAAGTTGTTATACCATACCCCTAACATGCCCATGATCACTGGCATGTTTTGTTCAAACGGCACGGTTTTAAAATGGCAGTCCATTTCATAGGCACCTAATAATAGCTGCCTAAAGTTTTCATGACCTATGGTTAACATTAGAGGTAAGCCTATGGCGCTCCAAAGTGAATAGCGTCCGCCTACCCAATCCCACATGGGAAAAATATTTTCTTCTGCAACCCCAAAGGCTTTGGCTTTTTCCACATTGGCCGTCACTGCTGTAAAGTGCCTTGGCAGATCCTTTTCTTGCCCGCCATTATCTAAAAACCATTGGCGGCATTCTGTGGCATTTTTTAAGGTTTCTTGGGTTCCAAAACTTTTGGACTGTATGATGAACAAGGTGGTATCTGGGCTTAACCCTTGCAACACTTCCGTTAAATTCGAGCCATCTATGTTAGCTAAATAATGACAGTTAATTTTTTTCCCCCAGTAAGGCTTAAGGGCTTGCGATGCTAATTTTGGCCCTAAAAAAGAGCCGCCAATGCCAATACTTACCACGTCAGTGAATGGCTTGTTATTAAATCCACGCCAGTGTTGATTTCGAATTTTCCAACAAAACTCTTTCATGCGAATTAACGTGCTTCGCACTTCTGGCATCACATCTTCGCCATCCACAATAACGGGATCATCGGAAAAATTGCGCAATGCCGTATGCAATGCTGGACGATTTTCACTGGAGTTAATGAGATCACCACGGAACATGGCTTGGATTGAAGTAGAAAGTTTACGCTTCTTTGCAAGGGCAAATAAATGCGTCAGCGTTTCATCGGTAATGCGGTTTTTAGAATAGTCCAGCGTGATATCCGCTGCGGTAAGGGTGTACTTATTAAACCTACCTGCATCCGCCTGAAACTGCTCTCGCATGGTTAGGTTTTTAATATCTTGATAATGACTTGCTAGCTGCTGAAACTCATCAAGCTGGTCTAATAAGGGTTGCGGCTCGTTTAATTCCATTCTTTAAGGCTCATACCAGAGGTTTAACGATCTAGCCGTCAATTATCCCGAAATTATGTTACACGTTATGGTTAACTTGCTCTCGGAGTTCTTTACCAGGCTTAAAATGGGGGACATATTTGCCTTTCAGGCTGACTGATTCACCGGTTTTAGGGTTGCGGCCAACTCTTGGATTGCGAAAATGCAATGAAAAGCTGCCAAAGCCACGAATCTCGATACGATCCCCTTGGCTTAAGGCTTGAGACATAGTGTCTAATATGGTTTTTACTGCTAATTCGATGTCTTTCCCTGATAATTCAGGGTGACGTTCCGTTATCCGCTCAATTAGCTCAGATTTAGTCATAAAGGGCTCTCCCCATATTGATACTTAAATCAGGCCAGCAAGTTGTACAACATTCAACCAGACCAGTTAGCCGTTGACTTCAACTTTGCCTTATTTTAACTAGGGTTACAAGCTAAGTGGCTGAATTTATTGGGTTATTAATCACTTAAGGACAATGACAGGCGGTGGATTTGCGCCTATCATTCATTTGGAATATGGAACGGATTGTTAAAACTTCCAATAAGATAAATTTTTTCTAATTTTGAAGTTTCTCAATAGATTCCAAGGGCGTTTTTTAGCAGGCTTAATATTGTTAGTTATAATATCATCTACTGCATCTAATATTCGTGAACTTGAGTGACCATCAGCATAAGGGTGTAACTGCGCATTAGCCTTTTGGATATTAGCCATAAGTGCTGGTTCTTTTTTCAAACCAGATTCAATTGAACCTTCAAGATCTGAAGCCACTGTGATATTTATTAGCTCTTCTCCAGGAGCTGAATTGTTCAATGTTACTACTGGCTTACCAAGTAAAAGAAACTCTCCTACTACTGAGGATGTATCACTTACCATTACATCGGCCGCCTGTAAAAGAGATAAAATAGAATGGCTTTCAATAATTTCAAAA
>CAJXIT010000267.1 GCA_913054055.1 uncultured Thalassolituus sp. | reverse complement strand
ATCAGTTCCGGTGCCATGTTTGGTGCGGTGATTGTGATTTCATTCGCGGGATTTTCAGTTGCAAGCCAAGGGGTATTTTCTAACTGGGCACAATTAGGTTTAACCGGCGGTGCGTTTGTGGGTAGTGCATTGTCGGTATTATTGGTGATCAGCATGGCGGGGCGCAGTGTGCAAATAGAGCGCATGGTGTTGGCCGGTGTGGCCACCTCATTTATGTTCAGTGCGGCTACCAGCTTGGTATTGTATGCATCAGATCCTCAAGCGGCATCGTCATTAATTTTTTGGACCTTGGGCAGTTTTGCACGGGCCAGTTGGGATACCTTAGCCGTTCCATTTGTGGTACTGATTATTTGTTTTATTTTATTTTCAGGTTTTTCACGGCAACTCACCGCATTATTAGCCGGTGATGAAAACGCTCGCTCTTTAGGGGTAGAAGTTCAAAAACTTCGCATCAGTATGCTGTTATTAACCTCATTGTTAACCGCCATTATTGTGGCAAATACCGGAGGCATTGGATTTGTGGGTTTAATGATTCCCCATATAGTGCGCCGTTTATATGCTAATTACAGCCGACACCTAATGTGGGTGACCATTTTATTTGGTGGGGTGTTTATGGTGTGGGTAGATGTTTTATCCCGCACACTCATATCCGGGCACGAGCTACCTATCGGTGTGATTACTGCGGCTTTTGGTAGCGTATTCTTTTTATTGGTGATGCGCCGTAAGAATTGGTCCTAGTTGGCGAATAAAATTTGCAGGGTGTAATTAGCACAAAGTGCGTAGTTCACCTAGATAGAAATAAAAGATAAGTGTTGAAAGAATCATGAAGCTAAAACAGCTGACGCCATTTAAAAAATATCACCGCCTATTAATGGCAATTCTTATGATGTTTGTTTGTACATCGTCATATGCAAACTTCGAATTACCTGGTGTAAAAAACGCACAGCGTATTATTGCCTTAAGCCCTCACAGTGTTGAACTATTATTTGCATTGGGTGTAGGTGACCGAGTGATTGGTACAACCGAGTTTGCAGACTTCCCTGAAGCGGCAAATAAGATAGAGCGCATTGGCGGGTATCATGGTCTACAAACGGAACGTATTGTGGAGCTGCAACCTGACTTGATTGTGGCATGGGAAGGGGGGAACCGATCTGAAGATTTAGACTTAATTGAAAAATTAGAACTGCCTATTTACCGAAGTGAAACCAAGCGCTTGCGTCACATAGCAGTAGAAATTGAAGCACTGGGACAATTAACCGGTACTCAGCAGCAAGCTAAAAAACTTATACAAGCCTTCAATCAAGCGTTGGATATTTTAACCGAAAAAAATAAAGACAAAGCACAAGTGAGCTTCTTTTATCAGCTATGGTCAGCGCCCATTCGTACCATTAGCACAGGAAGTTGGATTAATGAAATGCTGGAAATTTGTGGCGGTAAAAACATCATTAACGACCCGAATGTGGATTACCCACAAATCAGCTTAGAAAATGTATTATTAAATAATCCACAAGCCATTATTATTCCGTCAAGCCATGGCCATGATAACGGCAAGTTATCAGGGTTAAAGTGGGAAGAGTGGCCGGAAATTCCAGCGGTTAAAAATAAGCACATTTATCGAATTAATGGCGACATATTACATCGCTTTTCATTGCGCACCATTGAGGCCACGCAGACACTTTGCAAAACCTTTGATGGCATTCGTGCGGCTACGGAAAAGCAGGCAGGGGCTTAACGCTTATGGGGGGATTGCTATTGGCCGCTTTGTTATTGGATGAGCTATGCGCCGAAGTAAAACGCTTTCATCCCTTGGTGGGTTTTGGTAATTACGCACTTTTTTTGGAGCGACGTTTATATACGGATAAGCCAAGATGGCAACTTATCAGTGGTATCGTGTGCTGGTGTCTGGCGGTCATGCCCATGATATTGTTAAGCGTTTTGTTTATGTGGTTAATCAGTTTGTTGGGTTCTGTATGGTTATATTATGTGGTGAGTGTCATAGCATTGTATTTCACCCTAGGGCAAAAAAGTTTAAAGCAACATGGGCAAGCGGTGGCTATACCTTTGCAAAAAGCGGCGGTATCAAGCAACGATCGTAAGGATGAAAAATTAACAGAAGCCCGCTATGCCCTTTCAATGATTGTGAGTCGAGATACTCAGCAATCCACCCCTGATCAGATGGCCACCGCCACCATAGAAACCATTACCGAAAACACCCATGATGCGATTATTGGTCCTCTCGTCTTTTTTGTTTTATTAGGTGTGCCCGGTGCCGTGTTGTTTCGCTTGGCCAATACGCTAGATGCCATGTGGGGGTATCGAACACCACGTTACGAATTATTTGGTAAGTGTGCGGCCAAAATGGACGATATTTTGGGCTATGCACCGGCCCGCTTAACCAGTATTTTAATGGCACTAAGCAATCCCATTAATTTTACGAAAGCCATGAAGAGTATTTTATTCACAGGCCGTCGTTGGTACAGCCCAAACGCAGGATTGGTAATGGCAGCAGGCGCAGGTGCTTTGAATATTCAATTAGGCGGTGATGCGATTTATAATGGCATAGGCAAAAAGCGTTTAATGCTAGGCCCTGACGATGACGCCAAATCAGTACAAGTGAATGATATACAGCGCAGCATTTGGCTCATGTATAAAACCAGCTTTTTATGCGTATTATTGATTTTAATATTAGAGTTATTTTTTCCAACCTTGTTTGCCACTAAACAAATAGGCTGGTTGTTATGAGCTTTCAACACGGCGGCCAGTTAGAAAAAATTAAACAAGATTATCCTGATCAAACCTTGCCTTGGATTGACCTATCTACCGGCATTAATCCATTTTCTTACCCTGTTACTCCTAATGGTGAAAGCAACTGCCATTACATGATGGCTTCGCAATCATTGCCACAGCACCATGATCAGTTAACAAAAGCTGCAGCTAGCTATTACGGTACGGACAAACTATTAGTGACACCGGGCTCCATGTGGGGGATTCAAAATTTACCCTTAATGCGCCGGTTATTATTTCCCAATGATGCTCGCCCTGTGCTGTTGCCTAAACAAGGTTTTAACGAACATAAAAAAGCATGGCTGGCTTGGGGGTTTGAAATTGAGTTTTATGAGGATCAGCCTACGCTGACGCAGTTGTCATCAGTACAGGCCTGCATTGTGATTAATCCTAATAATCCTACTGGGCATTTGTTTGATCCATCAATATTGCGAGACATGCATGCCACCTTGATTAATGACAATGCATGTTTGATCATTGATGAAGCATTTTTGGATGTCACCCCTGAATTTAGCATGGTCTGTGAAAATGATATGCAGGGTTTAATAATATTGAAGTCATTTGGCAAGTTTTTTGGTTTGCCCGGTTTGAGGGTCGGGGCGTTGATTGCGCAGTCAGATATTTTAGAGCTGGCCAATAAACTATTAAATCCATGGTCAATTCCCAGTTTGGCGCAGCAAGTGGCCATTGATGCTTGGACGGATAAAGCTTGGCAGAAAATGTGTACAAAGAACATTAATGCATGTGGCAATAAACTAAAAGAATTATTGCTTGAGCTTGCCTATGATTCGCAAGGCACGGATTTTTTTCAAACCCATTACAGCGACGATGCAAAAGCCTTATATGATTTTTTACTAACTAAAGGGATTTATACCCGATTGTTAGATGATGAGTCAGGATTAAGATTTGGTTTACCAAATTCTGAAAACCAGTGGATAAGACTAGAAAACGCGCTGTTAGGCTTTAAGCACACTAAGCTACCAGAATCACACACATTTGATACCCATTTTAAAAAGGCAGAACCGGCATGAACGAAGAAAACAACAACCAAGCAGACATGGATAAAAAGAATCAAAAACATAAAAAGGCCATGCAAAAACAGAAAGAAAAAGTGGATGCCAAAATTGAATCAGCCGATGAAGAACGTGGTGTATTGCTTGTCTTAACGGGTAACGGAAAAGGCAAAAGCAGCTCTGGCTTTGGTATGGTATTACGCGCACTGGGTTATGATCATAAAGTGGGTGTGGTGCAATTTATTAAAGGTGTACAGCTTTCCGGCGAAGAGATTTTTTTGAAAGAAAAAGCCAGCTTGTTACCCAATTTCGATGACGAAGACTTTTATCAAATGGGCACAGGATTCACATGGAATACCCAAGACCGCACTGCTGATATAGAAGCCGCTGAAAAAACCTGGGCAGTGGCTGAAAAAATGCTGCAAGACGATCGCTATAACTTGGTTTTATTAGATGAATTAACTTATATGATTGCCTACAAATACTTAGATGAAGAACGAGTATTAAAAGCCTTGCGTGATCGCCCTCGTGAAATGAGTGTGGTGGTCACGGGTCGTGGTGGTGGTTCGGCGTTGCAAGAGTTAGCGGATACGGTTTCTGAAATCAAACATGCTTATAAAGCCGGTGTAAAAGCTAGAAAAGGCGTGGATTTTTAATCAGTCCAATTTGTGGGAGGGCGCTTGCGCGCGATTAGATATAGCAGCCTTGTTTGTTTAATCGCGCGCAAGCGCCCTCCCACAGTAAAAAGATGGGACAATTAATTTTTGTCCCAATTCCCCCCTATTATTTTTCTATGAGTATGCTCAAATAGCCGCATACTCATAATAAAAATAAATCATCATGAAATACTTATCCCTTAAATGGATTGCCTTTTCAGTTGGCTATCTGCTGGTTGTTGGTACATTAGCCGCTTATCTAACCCTGCCTAAAATGCCTGATGGCCAAGGCTTCATAGCAAAAGCCAAACAATACGATGTTGAGGTGATTCGAGACACGTTGGGCATTCCACATATATACGGTAAAAAGGATGTGGATACCGCCTTTGGTCTGGGTTACGCACAAAGCGAAGACGACTTTAAAACCTTGCAGTCAGTATTGTTGGCTACTCGTGGCACGCTAGCGGCAGAGGTGGGTTATAAAGCGGCTAAAACCGATTTTGTGGTTCAGTTTATGGGTGTGTGGGATACGGTTAATGCGCATTACGATTCACAAGTGCCAGAAAAGATAAAACATATTGCTCAAGCCTATGCTGATGGTGTGAACTTATATTGTGCTGAAAATCCAGATGAAGTGAGTCGATACTTTTTACCGGTTACCGCAAAA
>CAJXIT010000266.1 GCA_913054055.1 uncultured Thalassolituus sp. | reverse complement strand
ATAGGCCTTAAACGTATAATTTAGCCTGCCTTTTGTTCTAAAAGGGCAGTGATTAAGGTATTGGCCTAGGGTAGTATGCCTACATCTTTTACATGAAATTGAGTGTTGTTTATGAAGTTTACTGGTACTGAAGAATACGTCGCCACAAGCGAATTACAAATGGCGGTAAATGCAGCAATTGTACTGCAGCGTCCTTTACTAATTAAAGGTGAGCCGGGCACAGGTAAAACCATGTTGGCGGAACAGCTAGCGGAAGCCTTGGATACCCCTTTAATTCAATGGCACATCAAATCAACCACTAAAGCACACCAAGGTCTATACGAATACGATGCCGTATCTCGTTTACGAGATTCACAACTAGGTGACGAGGGCGTAAAAGACATCTCTAACTACATTAAAAAAGGTAAGTTATGGGAAGCCTTCACCGGTGATAAACCACCTGTACTATTGATTGATGAGATTGATAAAGCGGATATCGAATTTCCAAACGATCTATTGTTAGAACTGGATAAAATGGAGTTTTTTGTTTATGAAACTCAAGAACGCATTGTCGCTAAACACCGCCCAATTATCATCATTACAAGTAACAACGAGAAAGAACTACCAGATGCTTTCTTGCGCCGTTGTTTCTTCCATTACATTGATTTCCCTGATCAAGAAACCATGCAAAAAATTGTTGATGTACATTACCCTGGCATCAAAAAAGATTTATTAAAAGAAGCCATGGATGTGTTTTTTGATTTACGAAAAGTACCTGGTATGAAGAAAAAACCGTCTACTTCTGAACTAGTGGATTGGTTAAAGCTATTGCTGGCGGATGATGTAGACCCTGAAACGTTACGTAGCAAAGATACAGCCATTCCTCCGTTATACGGCGCCATGGTTAAAAACGAACAAGATGTTGAGTTATTGCAAAAACTTGCATTCATGTCTCGTCGTAAAGGCTAAATAAAGGCTATTTATTATGTTGGTTGATTTTTTTCAAACCATGCGTGAATACCGAGTACCTTGTTCTATACGAGAGTACTTGGATTTAATGAATGCTTTAAAAAATCATTTGGCGTTTGCAGATCTCGATGATTTTTATCAAATCAGTCGTATCTGCTTGGTTAAAGACGAGCGCCATTTTGATAAATTTGATAAAGCGTTTGCTCATTATTTTGAAGGCATTGATCGCTTAGACGAGGTGCTCACAAGCGCCAATGGTGTTCCTGAAGATTGGATGAAGTCAGAAATGGAGCGACTTTTCAGTGAAGAAGAGATGGCTGCTATTGAATCCCAAGGTGGGTTTGATGAATTGATGAAAAAATTCCAAGACCGCTTAGACGAACAGGAAAAGCGCCACCGTGGTGGTAATAAAATGATTGGTACTGGTGGAACCTCTCCGTTTGGTGCCGATGGCTATAATCCTGAAGGCATGCGAGTTCAGCAAAATCGCAGCCGCCATAAAAAAGCCATCAAGGTATGGGAAAAACGCAACTATAAAAATTTAGATGACGATATCGAATTAGGTATTCGTAACATTAAGGTGGCGTTGCGTCGCTTACGTAAGTTTGCTCGTCAAGGGGCCGCTGAAGAACTGGACCTAGATGACACAATTACCTCTACTGCCAGTAATGCGGGCTTTTTGGATATCAAAATGGTACCCGAGCGTCACAACGCTGTGAAAGTGCTGATATTTTTTGATATTGGCGGCACCATGGATCCGTTTGTGAAAATATGCGAAGAGTTATTTAGCGCTTGCCGTACAGAATTTAAACATATGGAGCCGTTTTATTTCCACAATTGCCTATACGAATCTGTATGGAAAGATAATCGCAGACGTGGCAATGAACGCACTAAAACTTGGGATTTACTGCGTAAGTTCACTAAAGACTATAAAGTAATCTTTGTAGGCGACGCCATGATGGCCCCCTATGAAGTGACTCATGTTGGCGGCAGTGTCGAGCATTGGAATGACGAAGCCGGTTCAGTATGGCTTGAAAGGGTTAAAGAAACCTTTGAGAAAGTAGTTTGGCTTAACCCGGTACCGGATGATCAATGGGGATGGAGTGGATCATTAAACGCTGTTCGTAACATTATGGAAGATAAGATGTATCCGTTAACCATAAATGGTCTAGAAGACGCTATGCGAGAACTCAGTCGCTAAGCAGTACTTTTGGTACCTCATGAAATAAGCCCTCTCATCAGAGGGCTTTTTTGTTTATGGTCATGAAAACTTGATTGAAAAACAGCCTGAAAACCCAACCTAAATCCCAAATTTAACCCTTATAGTTCTCAATATCCGCCAATAATGCTTTTTTGGTACTTTTGTATGACAAACCTTGGTTGCATCCCTATCAACCATAGGTAACATTACGCCAGACGCCATATCTCATGTAAAAAGCGTCCCTAAAAAAATAATAAAAAATAAGGGTCTACCCGTGAATGCAATTTATTCATTTGCTAGCGTATTGCTGCTTGGTTTTACAACACTTGTTTCAACATCGCTTTATGCGGCTAACCAAGCGGGATTGGATGCCGAAATTGAAGAGCTAAAAGCTGAAGTGGTTGAGCTAAACCGCGAGCTATTCGACCTTGAAGAAAAGCTGTTATATCCAGCCACAACCTCATTTGCCGTTTTTGTATCCATGGATGACGTGGACGACTTCAGTGTGCGCTCTGTTAAATTGAATTTAGATCAACAGGACGTCACGTCTCACCTATACAGCAAAGAGCAAGTAGAAGCGTTACGCCGTGGTGGTATCCAAAAGATTTTTGCCAGCAACCTAAAGCCAGGTGTTCATAAGTTGACGGCTGAAATTCAAGGTGTGGATCGTGATGGTCGTACTATGAAGCGTGTTGTCGTGGCAGATTTTGGTAAGGCCCGAGCCAGCAAATATCTTGAAGTTAAAATCCGCAATAACCCTAACCAATCTAAACCAGACTTTGCCATCGTAGAGTGGAAGTAACATGCGTGGGTTATGGATAAAAGCCTGGATACTGCTACTGGCGGTATCGTCAGTCGTTAATGCCGAAGATTTGCTGCCTGACGAACGCCGTGCAAAAAAGCAAGATGCCTTGTATGGACAAGCATTGTATAGCCTTCACTCTGGTGAGTACGACAAAGCGCTCAGCTTGAACAGTGCTGTGCGTCAACGCAGTAATCGTGGTTATGGAAAAGTATTAAACATTCATGAAGCGACTGCACAATTGGGTCTAGGCATGAGCCGGAGTGCCACTCAACAATTCCAAAAGCTCATTTCAGATAAGCGCATTAGCTTTTTGCCCCCTAAAGCCAGAGCACAAGCTTGGTTTTATTTAGCGAAACATTTTTATACTAAAGGGATGTGGAAAACAGCTTTAAAATCCATGCGTAAGGTATCCGCTTCTGCTCTTAACACCGATTTAATCGATGAATACCACTTTTTAGCTGCCACTCTTGAGCTGTTCAAAGGGGACAGCAAAAGAGCCGATAAACACATAATAGCGATTAATAAAGAAAGTAAATGGGCTGCTTATGCCATGTTAAACCTTGCGGTTAACTACACTGAAAAAGACATTCATATTAACAAAGTAGAGGCGGTGTTTGATCAGGCGCTATTACTTTCAAAAAATACAGAAACACCTGAAGCCCTAGCCGATCGCATACACCTAATGGCCGGTCAGTTTTTCTTTGCAACAGGTCGCGGTCGAAGTGCCATTAAACATTTAAAAAGTGTTGGTTTAGACAGCGCCTATACTCCCAAAGCGCTACTGACTTATGGTTGGGCTTTAACCGAACAGTGGCAATATCATGATGCATTGCAACCTTGGTATATGCTGAAAACGGCTCATTCACAATTAAACCAAGACGTGCAAGAAACCTTAATCGCTATCCCACATTTACTTGAAAAACTCAATGCAAAGGTTATGGCGTTAGGGGCGTTTGACTATGCCACTGAGCAGTACGACATTATTTATAAAAAGCTTGAAGAAAGTGCCACCCGTTTAAATACGGGTGAGTTCATAGAGCCGTTATTAAGCCAGCAAATACCGGATCGATGGGGAGCCTTTGCCCCAATAGATTTGTCCTTACCAGATCACCCTGATCGCGTTTACTTAAAAGATGTTATGAGTCGTGGCTATTTTCAGGGTGAGCTAAAGTCATTAAGAGACTTACACGTGATGCGCTATAAATTAAATGAAGCCATTGACCAGCTTGATGCGTTCAAGATTACAACGGTTACTCGTGAGCAAGAATATAATGATGTTAAGCGTGAACGCTTAGTGATTAATCATAGTAAGCATTTGGCTAAATTAAATAAGCGTTACAAAAGCTTAAGTAAACGGATTAAAAACGCGTTTAGAGATCCTGCAGGACACGGTTTAGCGTCAGATACAGAAAAAGAGCAATTAGCGGCATTTTTGAAAGTAGCTGGGTCCATCGATAATTTAAATAAAAAACATAAGGTAAAACCAGACCACTATGAAAAACGATTGCGCCGAATAGAAGGGGTGTTGAAGTGGAGCTTGTCTGAGCGATATTTCGAACGTAAAAAGAAAGTTTCAAATAGTTTGGCATCGTTACAGCGTGAGATTCAGCGTACTACGGATCAACTGGATGCTGCTAAGTTTGCATATCAGGTTGCCCCAAAAAGCTACAAAGGGTTCGATCGTACAATTGCCAAGCTTAAGAGTAAATATCAAGGCCAGCTGAAGAAGTTGGAATTGGTCTATCAGAAGCAGCGTGAAAAAGTTGGCGGTATTGTGAAAGCCGACATCAAAAATCGTCAAGAACGAGTGATGGATTACCAGTTGCAAGCGCGATTAGCAGCAGCTCGTTTATTTGATGAAACATCTAACAAAGTAAGAAGTGTCGCCACAGGGGAGGTTAGACAATGAAGCCGTTTATAGCCCTAGCCACTGCTGCTTTATTGCTCTCAGCGTGTGCAAGTCAGCCTGAAAAAAACGTTGTGAGTGTTGAGGAAGACTTAACAGGAAAGAATATCGAAAATATTCGTCCAGTGGGGTTCAGATTGGCAAAAATGCCGCCACCTAAGGTGGACACAAAAGCCTCCATTGAAAAATACCAACGCTTTTTAGAGATCGCCCCTAAAAGCGAAACTCGTGTGCATGTCATGCATCGCTTAGCAGACTTAAAATTGATGGATGTGGTAGATTTATTGGCAGAAAGCC
>CAJXIT010000265.1 GCA_913054055.1 uncultured Thalassolituus sp. | reverse complement strand
GGTAATCATCTTCGCCCAAGATCATATCTGAGCATTCTGCTTGAAATTCGTGTTCGGATGCGACGTAAATAAGCTCATCGTCACCGTCGAGTTTTACCAAAGATGGCCAACTGATCATTACTGCCCTTTCTATGTGCTGCTTACTGCTTTTAATAGTGGTGACGACAAGCAATTATGTAAAAGTTATCGTCATCTGCTTTATACACTAATCGATTCTTGTCATCGATTCGTCTTGACCAAAAGCCAGAGAGGTTGCCGACTAGTGGCTCCGGCTTTCCAATCCCTTCAAAGGGCGTTCTTTTGGCAGCTTCAATTCTTCAGTAAGGAAAGTCCATGCGAAGTGAATTGCTTCTTCTTTAAAATAATCACCAAAACTGAAGTTACCCAGCATTTCAAAAAAGGTGTGGTGACGGGCAGTGTAACCTACGTTTTCTAAATCGTTGTGCTTACCACCGGCACGCACACAGCGCTGAGAACTGGTTGCACGGGTATAGCTGCGCTTTTCTTGACCTAAAAATGTATCTTTAAATTGGTTCATACCGGCATTGGTGAACATCAAGGTAGGGTCGTTACCAGGAATAAGGGAGCTGCTTTCCACTACTGCGTGCTGATTTGCCGCAAAGAAATCTAAGAATGCCTGTCTAATATCTGCCGTTTTCATACATTTTCCATCAGCGAGTTATGCCCATTATTATTGTTTTAATAATTCTTAAGGCATGGGTGGTCACAAATCCCGCGAGTATATCGGTTTTCAGGCCATTGGACGAGGCCTCAGGAAAGGGAATTTGACCCAAAATGACAGTTTGCTCTCGCCAAGTTACAAATATCAACTGGACCTTTACATTAGCAAGTGCTAATTTTAGCTTATTCTAATGTAAGGAGCCTAACCATGACTATTGAACGCCTTGTATTCGCCATTGCTGGTATATTCATTCTGACTAGCGTCGCCCTTAGCCAATTACACCATGTTTATTGGCTCGGACTGACGGCTTTTGTCGGTATTAACATGTTTCAAACGGCTTTTACTGGCTTCTGTCCTTTAGCCAAGATCCTTGCTGCACTGGGTATTAAACACGGGTCTGCGCTTAATTAAGTACAAACCTATGACTTAAGATAGAGCCTTTTACAAAAGGCCTATCTCCCTCCCATTTAAATTCGCCTTATAACCATTTATCAGTTGAAACGGACTGTCTCAAAACCCATAATGCTATGTATTAATTGTTTATTTTCTGTTCGAGCTGTCGTTGAAAACATTTATTAGCTTTATTGTCGTTATCTCCATTTGTGGAGGCGCATTCTTAGCCCTTCACGGGGAAGAAAAAGAAGTGTGCATAGAAGACTGGTATGCCCAAACATCCCAGCTGTTTCAAAGTGCCTCTCGCTTCTTTGATCATGTGGGCTCACCTAGCTCTGAAGAAATCAAAGAAATTGATGCCAAGCTTCAAGCGTTATTACCACCTGAAACCATTGATCTTAGCTATAGCTCTGACCAAGCCCCGATTACAACGGCATTATCCTTAGAGTCACAGCAGCAACCTTTATTGCCAAACCTGTTTGATCAAGACAACGCTCCTGGCACCAAGATTAAGGGACAAGTACACACAGATGATCAAGACAACATTGTGGGCGCCGAAGTAAACGTCAGCATACCAACGGATATTCGATAGGCTCACTATGATTGCATTTGCATGCGTGCTTTTAATTTTATCTGCCACCTGTTTGATGGTCATTGTGGGTGTTGGTCCCTTTACTAACGAGCCTTGGCTGAAATACCACTTGGCCTACAAAAAGAAAGACAAATCTATCCAAGCATTAATTCTGTATCCCTCTATTTTATTCGCCATTATTTGCAGCCTAGTATTAATAGGGGCTGTAAATTGATCCATATTTTTTCTGGCCATTTAGGCAGCGGAGACTGGAAAATAAAGCGACAAGACGGTATTTATTTTTTATCTCACAACCTAGCGTTTAGCCCGCGCAATGAATACCGCATAGGCTGTGATGAAATCTTAGATGTGCAAGTCGAAAGCATTCAAGACAACAATAAAATTGTACACATCCAGCTTTCAGACGAACGAAGCTGCAAAGCATATGTTGATGAACACGATTTAGAATCATTACTCAAAATGCTTCATTACACTGACTCAGCCCCTGAAATCCAAGATAACACCCATCTATGGGTAAAAGGATTCTTGGTGTTTATTGCTGCTAGTCTTATTTTTGAATTATTGAAGTAACACGCCACTTTTATGTAAAACACCATGCTTTGTGTAATGGCTTTATTTCGTTATAATGCCCGCCCTTTAATGGCCTAACGGCCAAAAAAACAAAGATATATCTAGAATTACACTTCTAAAATACCCGTTAAAAAACCAAGCACTTGATTGGTTTTAATCGTATCCAGAAGCCTAATTCTAGAAATATTTTAGGTAAACCCTCATGAAAAAAATCGTAATTGTAGGCGGCGGAGCAGGCGGCTTAGAACTTGCCACTAAGCTAGGCAATACACTAGGCCGACGCAACGAAGCTGAAATTCACTTAGTAGATGCCAATAATACCCACTTGTGGAAGCCATTACTTCACGAAGTTGCAACTGGGTCTTTGGACAGCGGCATCGATGAATTAAGTTATCGTGCACAAGCATTCAACCACAATTTTGTTTTCCATTTAGGTCGCATGTGTGATCTTAATCGTGAAAAGAAAGTCATTATTCTATCTTCCATGTCTGACGATAATGGCGAAGAAGTACTACCTGAACGCAGCATTGCATATGACAATCTTGTATTAGCGGTAGGCAGCCAAACTAATGACTTTGGAACAAAAGGGGCCAGTACTCACTGCTCATTTTTAGATAGCCGAAATCAAGCTGATAAATTTCACAAAAAGTTATTAAATACTTATTTAAAAGCCAACAACACGGCCAGTAAGCGTGGCAATTTCCAATTAAACATTGGCATAGTTGGCGCAGGTGCCACAGGGGTAGAACTGGCAGCTGAGCTGCACAATACAGCTTCAGAACTTGCAGCATTTGGTTTAGACCAACTGAAACAAGATCAGTTAAAGGTCACCATCATTGAAGCCGGTGATCGTATTCTACCTGCACTGCCACCAAGAATTTCAGCCGCCGCTCACCGTGAATTAAACAAACTGGGCATTGATGTAAAAACCCAAACCTTCATTCAGGAAGTCACTAACGAAGGCTTTGTAACTAAAGATGGAAGCCTTATCCCTTCGGAATTAATGGTATGGGCGGCAGGTGTTAAAGCACCTGAGTGGATGGCTAATCTAGGTGGTTTAGAATCAAACCGCGTTAATCAAATCGTCGTTAAGCCTAGCTTACAAACTACGATTGATGATGATATTTATGCCATTGGTGACTGCTCTTTCATGCTGCAAGAAGACGGAAAACCTGTTCCTCCTCGTGCACAAGCCGCGCACCAGCAAGCGTTTCACGTGTACAAAAATATTGTACGCATCAGTGAAGCCCGCGAACCTAAGCCTTACATTTATAAGGATAAAGGCTCTTTAGTTAATCTTAGTCGCTACAGCACAGTGGGTAGCTTAATGGGTAACTTAAATGGTGGCAGCATGATGGTTGAAGGCACCATTGCTCGAATCGTATATGTGAGCCTGTATAGATTGCATCAAGTGGCATTACACGGATACTTTAAAACGATTCTTATGAGCTTGTCTGGCCGAATTAATAAAATCATTCGTCCGCGTTTGAAGCTCCACTAAGTATTATTTCGTTAGTATCTTTCAATAAAAAAACGCCATCATTGATGGCGTTTTTTTGGTTTTCGCACAAAATTATTAGATTTATGAATAGTCATTTATTTAATGGATTCTAATCAGCATCTATATTATTTATAAACCTGAAAATCTTTAATTTAAGTCCTGCTTAATCCGAAATAAACACCTGTACGAGCTTGCTTGAAGTCAATCAGGTTTATAAAGCGTCTATTTTTAAATCCGGAAGTAGGAGGCTGCTTGCAGGCGACCTAAAGATTAAAGCAATATGAGCAATCAAACATTAATGCTTTCTTGATAGCGACTTAACCCTGCGTATATTTGGTCAAGCGAAAACCCGCGCCTTTGCAAAAAGCCCATAACTTTATTTTTAGCTTTTGGATCAGATAAATCATTGTTTTTAACTTTTTTCTCAATCAATCGATCTACTTCATCCGCCCAAATGACTTCATCTTGATTTTCTTCAAACGCTTGCTCAATTAAATATTCTTTCACGCCTTTTTGAGTTAACTCTAAACGTATCCTGATTGGACCGTACCCGCTCACACCTTTGCTGCGCACATACATATTAGAAAACCGTTCATCACTTTGATAACCATGCTCCACCATCCAGTCTAAAACTTGATACACCAAGGTTTCATCTTCATTAAGTGGCAGCAACTTAGTCTCAAGCTCGGCATAACTGTATTCGCGACGGGCTAATAAATCGATGCACTTAATTCTAAGTCCCGATTCATCTAATTGCTTGTTTTTGCTTTTTTGTTTTTGTTGCCACATATTTATTAAATGTTGATTTAATTGTTTACCCGGATGACGCATCGCTATACCCAGGCTACTTTTCACATGGGTTGTATTATCGTTATGCCAATATGCAAAAGGCCAGCAATGCTGGCCTTTTTTTCTTAAAAAAAATCTGAAGTTTATGCTTCTTCTTTCGCTGCTTCTTTTTCGTCTGCCGCTTCTTCACCGGTTGGTACCGTTAAAAGCTGCGCACGAATTTGTGTTTCAATTTCATCAGCAATGGCTGGATTTTCCACCAAGAATTTGCAAGCGTTTGCTTTACCTTGACCAATCTTGTCACCACCGTATGCGTACCAAGCACCGGCTTTATCCACTAATCCAAGTTTCACACCTAAATCAATGATTTCAGCATTATGGTTAATGCCTTGGTTGTACATGATTTGGAATTCAGCTTGCTTGAATGGTGGCGATACTTTGTTTTTCACAACCTTAACGCGGGTTTCGTTACCCACCACTTCATCGCCATCTTTAACTGCACCAGTGCGGCGAATGTCTAAACGCACAGAAGAGTAAAACTTAAGGGCGTTACCACCGGTTGTGGTTTCAGGGTTACCAAACATAACACCAATCTTCATACGAATTTGGTTAATGAAAATCACCATGCAGTTTGCGTTTTTA
>CAJXIT010000264.1 GCA_913054055.1 uncultured Thalassolituus sp. | reverse complement strand
CTAACTTTCATTGGTTAGTCTCCTTGCCCGCCATGTTTACATGGCGGGCATTTTTTCATCAAACTGAAACAAACATAGGTTTGTAATTTTAAATTTAGTGCATGTAAATTTATCATTAACGCTATGTTTCCAGTCTGTTAAATATTCATAAACTTGTCATATTTCAGTTCTAAACTGCTTTTATTCCACTAGAACGAGTAAGACTTCTAATGATTAATGTGAAGCAAGCAATTAATGAAAAGTTTCCATCATTTGGTGAGAAACCAGAAATTGTTCAAAAAACCACGGTTAACTTATTGAAGAAGATTACTCATGAGTCCGAGATAAATGGTTTTTTGGGTAAGTACTCTGACCTAAAAGGCTTTGATTTTATTGAGCAGGTGTTTGATTACTTTAATTTTACTTACTCAGCCTCTTTACGAGACAAGCAAAATATACCGGCTCAAGGTCGGGTTGTGATCATCGCAAATCATCCCATTGGTTCATTAGATGGTTTAGCTTTGTTGCGACAAGTGGGAGAAGTTCGCTCTGATGTTAAAATCATTGCTAATGATATGTTAATGATGTTCCCCCAATTACATGACTTATTTATCCCAGTAAATAATATGACAGGTAAAACTTTTAAAGCCGTTTATGAAGGTGTAACAAAAGCGCTGAGCCAAGAACAGGCTGTGATTGTTTTTCCGGCAGGAGAGGTTTCTCGTACCAGTCCAACAGGTATCAAAGATGGGCGCTGGCGTTTTGGCTTTGTTAATTTTGCTCGTAAAACTCAGTCGCCAATTTTACCGATACATGTGAAGGGAAAAAACTCTGCGCTATTTTACAGTATGTCCATTCTTGCGAAGCCATTATCAACAGCTTTGTTATCCAGTGAGATGTTTAAACAACGTGATCGCACACTGAAATTTACGGTTGGTGAGCTCATTCCATGCTCTGAAATTCAAAATGATCATATTTCTGACAAAGCACTGGTTAAACGCATCAAAAAACACTTATATAAGCTACCAAAGTTAAGAAAAAAGAATAAGCCAAGCCAATTTGCAACAGAAAAAGCCATCGCCCACCCGGAAGATCGTCAGGCGCTGGTCAGCGACATTAAACAAATTGAGCAATTAGGTCACACAAGAGATGGACAATCTATATTGTTGGCAAACTATTATCAGTCGTCTGTTTTAATGAAGGAGATCGGTCGTCTACGGGAAGTGGCATTCAGAATGGTCGGCGAGGGCACAGGTAAAAAACGGGACCTTGATAAGTACGATGAATATTACCAGCATTTAGTTTTATGGAATTCACAAAGCATCGACCTAGTAGGCGCTTATCGTTTGGGAGATTGTGATCGTCTCATTCAGGAGTACGGTAAAGACTGCTTGTATACCACTTCACTATTTGATTTTGAACCGGGTTTAGATAAGTACCTTAAGAATACATTGGAACTGGGACGCAGTTTTGTGACACCAAAATACTGGGGGAAATCCAGCTTGGCGTATTTATGGCAAGGCATTGGTAGCTATATGGAAAACAACCCAAATGTTCGTTACATGATTGGACCGGTTTCCATGAGCGATCGTTTCCCCCGTGATTTGCGCAACAAACTCATTTTTTATTTTACAAAATACTACAGTGGCGACGAGGTGTTAGCTAAGCCAAAAAATGTGTACACATTTGATGAGCCTGAGGCCATGCTGCTAGAAGATATTTTTAAAGACCATGACGCAGAGACCGGTATGGCCTACTTAATGGAAACCTTTAAAGAAGCGGGCCATGTTTTTCCCGTGCTTTTCAAACAATATACATCATTATTTGAAGACGGGGGTTTTAGAATACTCAGCTTCAGTGTTGATCCTGATTTTGGTAATTGTATTGATGGCTTGATTTTAGCTGATATGAGCAAAATGAAAGAAGATAAACGCCGACGCTTTTTTAGCTAAGGACTATCTGAAAGGGCATTTGATTGATGTTAAGCCAGCTTATGGCTGGCTTTTTTTATCGCGGCTAAGCGGCCTATGCTATTGATAAAAAGGCCCATTATAGTACCCTGTGTTTTTTCTTTTTTACGAGTGATTGATCATGCCAAAGGCCAGTGAGATTAAAAAAGGTACAGCTGTCGATTTTAACGACAAAGTGTACATTGTAAGAGACATTGAGCGCTCAGTGCCTCAAGGCCGTGCTGGCGGCAGCATTTACCGTATGCGCATGTACGAAGTTGTGACAGGCAGTAAAATTGATGAGTCTTTCAAAGATTCTGATATGTTGAATTTAGCGGATTTAACCCGTCGTGCGGTGACCTTTTCATATTCAGATGGCGAAGAATATGTATTCATGGACAGCGAAGATTACTCTTCATATAGTCTGAATAAAGAATCCATTGAAGATCAGTTATTGTTCATCAATGAAGATATCCAAGGTTTATTGGTTGTTATTGTGAATGACGCCCCTGTTGCGTTAGATCTACCAACCACAGTTGAGCTTGAGATAGTAGAAACAGACCCATCATTGAAAGGTGGCTCGGCCACGGCGCGCACTAAGCCGGCAAAATTGTCTACAGGTCTGACTGTGCAAGTACCTGAGCACATCGCCACAGGTGAAAAGATCAAGATTAATGTAGAAGAGCGTAAGTTCATGGGTCGTGCAGACTCTAAATAAACGCTACCTTTGACACAGCCGTGTCAGAGCTTAAAAAGGGTAAGTTCGCAAGAATTTACCCTTTTTTATTATAAACAGAGTCGATAATTTGCATCCTGTTTCCGTAGAAGATCACTAACCCTTTCAAATTACCTCCCGGATGCCGCTTCGCTTTATCCAGGCTACTAGTGAGAGCTATCACTGAGGTCGCAGTAATCGAACCATGAAACCTTAGCAATACCATGTTCAAGTAGCCCGGATAGAGCGAAGCGCCATCCGGGGGCAGGTGATAGGCCTAAACATTTGCCCATATGTTTATTGGATCGATCATAAATGACAGGGAGACACAGCAACCGAACCATGAAACCTTAGCAATACCCGGCCCCAGTAGCCCGGATAGAGCGAAGCGCCATCCGGGGTGTAGGTTATAGGTCTGAGCATTTACTTATATGTGTGTTACTATTCTGGGCTGTTTGTATTGTCAGTAGTTAGCCATAGCCATGCCTGTTACCCACTTTATTACCCACCAAATCAGTAAAACTGGCCCACAAGATGGGGCGCAAGTGAGCCTGTCTGAATCAGAGCCAACCGTTGATGACTATTCCAACAAGGTTATGTCTCAATTGCGCAGTATATTTATTGGCCGTGCGGGTAAGCGTTATGGCCGCTTTAATCCAGAATCTCCTCAGGTCAAAGCCCTTACGTTAGACTGGTTAAATGATAAGCAATCATTTTTGTCTTTCTCTCAAACGTTAGCCAAATATTTTTGCACCCACTTAGATAACAGTCCGTTAGAGATGGATGGTTTTATAGCTGTGATTGCAGAAGAGATAGCGGATGGTGATCGCCTTTATATCTATCACCTACGAGAAAAAACCAATGTTGCGTTTAACTCCAATATGGAATTAACCGAAACCCGTTTCATAGATTTCTCAAGCACCGGTTTTGCTTTGTGTATTAATACAGGTGTTTTAAAAAATGGCGAAGAAGAAAAGTATTTAAGTTATAGCTATGGCCGTGGAGAAAAAGCTCTGCAAAATTCATTCAGTGAATTCATTGGTTTTACCGACACCATTAATGTTGAGCAAGAAACTCAAGAGTTTTTAGAAATCGTTAATGAATACACCAAAGAACTCAGTGAAGAAGAAGCCATAGAAACTCGCAGTAAAGTGGTTGATTACTGCATGGAACAAGATAAATACGGTGCTCCAGTTGAGTTTAAAGCCATTTCTCAGGAAATTAATGAGCGCGAACCGGAAAAATTTGAAAAATTTGTGGTAGAAAAACGCGAGCAGGCTAGGGCAGTAAGTGCGGACAGTAGTGAGCCTGTATCCATTTCCGAAGAAGTGCGAAATGAATTCATTCCCGATCGCAAAAGCTTAAAAAACTACGTACGTTTCAGTGGTAAAAACAAAGACGTGACGTTAAGTTTTTCAGCTGCCTCTTTAGGGCATGACGTGAAATTTAACAGTGCCAATAACAGCTTGCAGATCACAAATTTACCGACGCGCCTTTTAAAGCAATTACAGCAAGATAAAGCCTTTCACGACGAAAAAGAATCTTAAAGGTTTTCGTGTGGGTTTGAGCTGAATCGCGCCGAGGCTGCGCTCGTACGAGGTCACCCCGTGACCGATAAAGCTTATTCAAAATCGCGCAGGGGCTGAGCTCGTACGAGGTCACCCCGTGACCGATAAAGCTTGATCAAAATCGCGCAGGGGCTGCGCTCGTACGAAGTCATTCCGTGACCGATAAAGCTTGATCAAAATCGCGCAGGGGCTGCGCTTGTACGAGGTCACCCTGTGACCGATAAAGCTCAACCCAAATCGCGCAGGGGCTGCGCTCGTACGAGGTGACCCCGTGATCGACCAATCACATATATATGCAATCATTAGGGTTAGGAACGGTAATCGCACCAGAATGTGCCTTGTTGCTGATGCTAATCAATTCATCAAAATCGATGGTGCTTAAGGCTGATGGTTCATCTAGCCAAGGTTTAAAAAAGTCTTCCCAGTGAATTAAAAATGCTTCTTTAGGCTGGTAGTTTGTTAATAGGCCTGTAGGGTAGTTGTCAACATTATCAAAGGATGTAGCAGCAACAAACATGGCATCCACATTCACGCCATCGGTAATGGGCTGATAACCCATAGGAAAATTAGACGCCGATGTTTGCAAGAATAGTCGTTTATACACCTTGTCTGTATTCGCTTCAGTTAAGAAGTCCACTACATAAGACAGGTTCTTCCCTTGCTTCCATGACCAAATGTATCCAGGCAGCTTTTCCCTAGGCTCGGTAACAGTCTCTTCTGCAAAGTTATAATTAAAAACCTGTGGCGCATGTTCTGAAAACTCGGCTTTGACACGAACCCAACCATTGGCAATATAAAACCATTTATTGGTCTGTTCTTTGGTAATTGGCTGTTTATTTTTTTCGCTGTATACCGGTGCAATCATATTGCTGCTGGTTAGGCTGCTGATAATCATGGCATCATCGGTTAAAAAGTTTTTTATGGCAGGTAAGTCGGCTAAGTGGTCGTAATGTCCATGGCCAACCAATACTGCATTGACAT
>CAJXIT010000263.1 GCA_913054055.1 uncultured Thalassolituus sp. | reverse complement strand
ACTGGAGTTCAGACGTGTGCTCTTCCGATCTAGGTTTCATTGATAAGATTTCTTACAATGGTAAAAAACCTAACGCCTATCTTAAAAAGTTTGATATCGGTCTAAAAGGAAAAGACAAGATATAACACTTTTGATCCATGAATTAGCTGGCCCAATAATGGGCCAGTTAATTTTTAAGTAACAAATAACGTTTTAAGGTAGACCCAAAACAAAGGGGTAAAATTATGATGAGTGTAGTTTCGAAATTAGAAAACATAGGGATGTTTGCCCCCTGGGTTCGAATCATCAAGGGTGAAAATCGACGTGAACAAGTCAATGTTTTATTAAGAGCCATAGGTATTCCATTTTTTGCTTTTATTGTATTTCTAGGTTTATGGGATGCATCGGCTAAAAGTGTTGTGACTTCATTGGGTCAAGTACCTGGTCCTGCTCAGGTTATGGAGCAAGCACAAGGTTTATGGCAAGAATACAAAGATGAACAAGTTAAAGAAGCAAAATTTTATGAGCGCCAAGAAAAGCGCAATGCAAAGAAATTAGCTAAAAGCCCTGATGCAAAAATTAAGTGGCGCGAATATCGTGGTCGCCCAACTTATATTGATCAAATATTTACAAGTCTAGTGACTGTCTTTACTGGGTTCTTTATTGCAGTATTTATAGCTGTTCCTCTAGGGATTATGACAGGTTTAAGTAAAACCCTTAACAGCGCTATGAATCCAATTATTCAGATTTTCAAACCTGTATCACCATTAGCTTGGTTACCGATTGTGACCATGGTGGTGTCTGCTGTGTATGTCAGTGCAGATCCTATGTTTGAAAAATCATTTATTACATCAGCCATTACCGTTACGCTTTGCTGTATGTGGCCAACATTAATTAATACGTCTGTGGGTGTATCAAGTATTAGCCCTGACCTATTAAACGTATCAAAAGTTTTACGCTTAAACTGGGCAACAAAAATTAGAAAAGTAGTGATCCCTTCTTCTATCCCTATGATCTTCACCGGTATGCGTTTATCACTGGGTGTGGGCTGGATGGTATTGATTGCTGCAGAGATGCTGGCGCAAAACCCTGGTCTAGGTAAATTTGTTTGGGATGAATTCCAGAATGGTAGTTCAAATTCATTAGGCCGAATCATGGTTGCGGTATTAACCATCGGTTTGATTGGCTTTCTACTGGACTGGATTATGTTAACACTGCAGCGTAAGTTCTCTTGGGATAAATCAGCTGCACGCTAAATGCTAAGCATTCAAAGTAATTATTAATTTATATAGGCATTTAAAATGAACCAACAAGTACCTCATTTAAATATTGACCATGTGACCATGCAGTTTGATACACCAACAGGTCCCTTCACTGCACTGGATAATGTGAACCTAAAAATTGACAAGGGCGAATTTGTCTCCCTAATCGGTCACTCTGGTTGTGGTAAATCTACCGTATTGAATATTGTGGCTGGTTTATATCGAGCTACAAAAGGCGGCATAATATTGGATGGCAAAGAAGTGAATGAGCCGGGACCAGAGCGTGCTGTCGTATTTCAAAACCATTCACTTTTACCTTGGCTAACCGCTTACGAAAATGTTGAACTTGCCGTTCAACAAGTTTTCAAAGGTAAAAAGTCCAAAAAAGAAATGAAAGAATGGATTGAATACAATTTAGAGTTAGTACACATGAGTCACGCTTTACATAAAAAGCCAGATGAAATTTCTGGTGGTATGAAACAGCGTGTCGGTATCGCTCGTGCATTGGCAATGGAACCGACCGTATTATTAATGGATGAGCCATTTGGTGCATTAGATGCATTAACACGCTCTCACTTACAAGACAGCTTAATGGAAATTCAGCGAGATCTTAAAAATACAGTAATCATGATTACTCACGATGTGGACGAAGCCGTATTGTTGTCTGATCGTATTGTGATGATGACAAATGGACCTGAAGCAACTGTAGGCGAGATTCTGAATGTGGATTTAGAACGCCCTAGACATAGATTAGAGCTAGCAAATGACGTTGAGTATAATCGTTACCGTGCTGAAGTATTACGCTTCTTACACGATCGTCATGCTAAGCCTGATGTTCCGAATAGTAAGGTTGCTTAATACAGGTAAACGTCAGGCTTCATCGTATCAATCATGATGATAGCTTGATCCGTGCTTCAACTAAAAAAGCCAATGACGTTTGTCATTGGCTTTTTTAGTTTATTAAGGCGAAGTCTATCGTGTCGTTATTGGTTAATGACATCTACGATGCGTTTATTAACGTAACTTCCTGGTGCAGGTTCTAGGCTGGTTTTACAGGTGCGAGCAGCCACTTTTTCTCCAGCATGTTTACTTGCCCAGTTTTGCCAATCTGTCCACCATGAACCTTCATTTTTATTTGCTGATTTGAACCAATCTTGGGGATCAGAAGGGAGGGTTTCATTGGTCCAATAGCCATACTTATTGGATGAAGGGGGGTTAACCACACCAGCAATATGGCCAGATCCCCCTAATACAAATTTCACATCCCCTTTAAACAGCTTAGCTCCGCTGTAAGTGCTGCCCCATTTTGCAATATGGTCTTGAGCGGCAGATAAAAAATAAGAGGGAGTATCGACCGAAGTTAAATCGATGTCTTCGCCATTCAAATGTAAGCCATTTTTGTCTTTAAGCTTGTTATACAGATACATGTTCCTTAAATAATAGCTGTGCATTTTTGCTGGTAGGTTGGTGCCATCTGTATTCCAATATAATAAATCAAAGGCCACAGGCCTTTGGCCTTTTAAATAATTATTTACAAAGAATGACCAAAATAGGTCATTTTCTTTTAATAGGTTAAAGCTAAATGACATCATGCGGCCATCGTAATAACCAAGGGCATTCATTTGCTTTTCTAAGGCGCTAATGGCGGTTTCATTAATGAAGATGCCAATTTCACCAGGGTCTTCAAAATCAATTAAGGTGGCAAGATAAGTGGCGCTTTTAATGCGTTTGTCTTTTTTCTTTTTCATGTAGCCAAGCGTAGCCGCTAACAAGGTGCCACCAAGGCAATAACCAATGGCATTGATGTCTTGTTCTCCTGTTGCGGCTTGTATGGCATCCAGAGCAGCCAGAGGGCCTTCTGTCATATAGTCATCAAACCCTTTATCTCGCAAAGAAGGGCCTGGGTTGTTCCATGAAATGCAGAAAACAGTGTGACCTTGATCCACTAACCATTTAAGGAATGAATTCTTTTCTCTTAAATCTAATATGTAGTATTTATTAATAAAGGGTGGAATGACTAATAGCGGGCGCTTAAAGGCTTGTTTAGTACTGGGGGTATATTGAATAAGCTGAATAAGATCGTTTTCAAATACCACATCACCTTTTGTGGTGGCCACATTATTTCCGATTTTAAAGGCCGATACATCTGACATAGTCACGTTTAAGCCGCCAAAACTCTCTTTTAAATCTTTGGCTAGCTGTTCCATACCCTCAATAAGATTTTGGCCACCTGTTTCCAGTGTCTTACGCACAACTTCTGGATTGGTGCTGGCAAAATTACTGGGTGACAATGCATTAATAAATTGTCTGCTAAGGAAGTCGACTTTATTTTGAGAATTTGGGCTTAGTTCACCAGCGCCTTTTACAATATCTTTAATGGCCTTGGACTGTAAAAGGTAAAATTGTTTTAAGTAATTAAATACAAGGTCATCAGACCAACCTTCATCTTTAAAGCGACGGTCGCTTGCTTCAGGTTGAATCACATCTTCCACTTCTTGGCCGGTAAACCTTAAAGCTGTTTGCTGCCAGAGAGTCATTTGGCCCTGTATTAGCTCCATTTGACTTTGTAAAAGTACCTGAGGATTTTCGAACAGTTTTTCACTGAACTCCATCATTGCCGCATTAAAATCTGACATGACGGTCACGGCCGGATCATCTTCGCTGGTTTTACGAGAGTTTAGGCGCTCCATTATTTGAGAAAATTGCTCAGTAGCTTTATTAGCCATACTGAACATATCATTGAAAATACCTTGAACGTCGACCGTTTCTTGCATGATGAAAAATCTCAATTACATGTAAATAAAAAAGGCCACACAAGGTGGCCTTAAATAACCGCTAATAGTTATGCGCTTTTAGCTGTTTTCTTTTCAGGAGCTTTTGTTGCAGTTGCTGTACTTTCTTTCCAAACGTTTTCAATTTGAGATTTAAATTCGTTTGCAATGTCAGCAAGTGACTTAGCGTCTTCCATGATTTTTTTGTTTACAGTTGCAGCCACCTCAGTTTGAGATGAAGAAAAGTCTCTGAAAGATTCTGCATCTTTAATGTCAGTGGCTTTTTTCATTTGATCAATACTTAGATCTGCATAAGATTTAATGCTGTTTAACTGAAACTCAGTCATTTTTTCAATGTTTTCAACCATAAGCGTGTTTAGCTTGGTTAATGGTGAATACATAGATTTAGCTTGTTCAGCAAACGCGTTGATAATATTTTCTTGCATGGTATCTCTCCGAGATATGGTTATGGGTGAACTGTTTCTTGAATATGAATTTCGGGTAAAATAGGCTTGTCTAACTTGATTTTTTCCGTAGGTGCAATCACTAACGCCGTGCCATTTAACACTTCTTTTTCATTTTGATTGATCACACTGCAATTAAACGACACCGTTTTCTTTTCTGGATTTTTTTCTATTGCCGTTAAGTTAACGATTAAATTGTCTCCAAGTTTTACTGGTCTCATAAAATTCAAGGATTGATTTAAATATATGGTGCCTGGTCCAGGCATAACGGTAGCGAGGGTTGCGGATACTAATGATCCAGACCACATGCCATGGGCAATGCGCTCTTTAAACATAGATTGACTGGCAAATTCTTCATCTAAATGAACTGGGTTTACGTCTCCTGATACCGCCGCAAAAAGCACCAGTTCAGATTCGGTTAAGGTTTTGTTAAAAGTACAAGTATCACCAATTTTGATTTCATCAAAGGTGACATTCTCAAGTGAGTCCATACAAAAACCTCGTTATCCATTTTACGAACTTTGATTGTTTTCAATTTAGGCGATGTCAGTTTTTTTACATCATTCTAAATTCTTATTTTGTAAAAAATTTACAAATATTTAGGGGTAGTTAACATTTGCCATGTGACGTTTTTGTGAATAAAAAATGATTTTTATGAATTAAATAAAAATGGCTTTTTTGGGCTAATGAGGAAGGGTTGTTAGTTAGATTGAAAAGCAATAACTATGTTCTCT
>CAJXIT010000262.1 GCA_913054055.1 uncultured Thalassolituus sp. | reverse complement strand
CCTGTAGGATCTAACTCAGCTGCAGGCAGCACTTGAGAAGCTTTCTTCTCTTTCACAATGGTAAGCCAACCTTTGTTTACATCTTGTCCCAAGGGGTTATTCGTTGGGTCGGTGACCGTTGCGATACTGGTACCATTAAAACCAATACGCAGCATATCTAATGCAAAGCGCTTAGCGATTGAGTTCTTCATCAAATTCAACCACTGGTTTTTGCTACCAGAATTAATCCATTGAGTCATCAGCTCCCAAGGGATATGACACCCCGAATCTGTTTTAACGAGCTCATAAGTATTGCCTTCTTGGTCAACATCAACACTGAATCGACCGTCCGCACGACCTGTCGCTAAACCGTCTAAGCCAACATCGATAACCTGACCTTTGATTTGCTCAACAAAGCCCGTGTGAATCATGCCTAGGAAAGCATGTGAATGTTTCATTGCATCACGAAGTTTGGTTTCCATAACCGGTGTGATGCTAAACATTTTAGAGCCAACAGTTGCACCAGCAGCTTCAGCCGTTACATCACAGAACTCTTGGATACATTGCGTCGAAATTGCATTTAACATTAATAGATGTCCTTAGCACTGAACTTGTTGTCATCACCACCGTTGCCTTCTTCACCTGGCTTTTGACCTGGTTTCTCTTGCTTCAGCTCTGCGAATTGGGTTTCAAGACCGTTAACCTTTTCCATTACCGGCGTAATTTGCTTTCGCAATTCGTCACTTAATTGCTGGACTGAGAATTGCTCAGGTCCACCTTCTGGTTTTTCCGGTGGTTGCTCAGCTTGCAGGTTAAACTCTTGTTTGAGTTCATCCTTTAGCTCACCTTTCATAATGCCGAACTGTTCTTTCATCGCGGCTTTGAATTGTTCTTCTGTCACTTCTTCTTCCTCTGGTTCAGGATCAGGTTGTGGCTCTGGTTGCTCTTCACCAGAATTGAAAAAGGCGTTACACATGGCAAAGAAGCGATCTGTTTTTGAATAGCATTCGTCTAAGTTCAACTCTTCTAAGTGGCTACACTGCAGGTTGGTGGTTTCACCTTGCTGCCGCGAGAATTGGAGCAGTGACGTGCCAGAGGATGCAGGGGAATCAGTCACAGCAATACCCATGAGGTAACACTTACCTTGTCCTTTATAGTCTGGATTGGGTTCAATCGAGGTAAACAGCTTCTGCTCAAACTTATTCGCTTCAAGTAAGTATTGGTTAGGTTCAAGCTTGGCAAACAAGCGCATCTTCCCGTCGACTTCTTCCACTTTTACTTCTGTCACTTTTCCCCAGTTACTGCCATAGCCAGCAAAGCGTTTATGTTCAGGCCAAATCATTGCGGTGTACTCACTCATTGCATAGGTTTGTGCAATTTGAGTCAGCCACTCCCGTGTGATTTTTCGACCATCAACGGTTGGTCCTTCTGTCGCTACAATTTTCCAATCACTGGTTTTTGCCATGTGTAATGTTGCCTAGTTACTTGTCAGTATTTCGGTGGTTGAGGCAACAATACGCCTTTGATTTTCATGCTTCATCTGGTTTGGTTCGGATGAATTCGGATATGGACTAAAGCCGAATTTATCCGAATTTTTGTTGGGGATTGATGAAGTTATCAGGGCGTATGATTGATTGATGGCATATTCAGACGAAATAAAAGAGGCGGCGAGAAAGCTATATTTACGCGCCGTTCCTCCTAAAGATATTGCAGAGCAACTGAACCTAAATAGCAGCCGCGTGGTGTACAACTGGGCGAAAGAATTTGGGTGGGCGGAGCTATTAGATGAAGTGTCTGCAGAACAATTACTTCACCGCCGACTCGCGGTATTAACCAATAAGGATGAGAAAAGTGATCAGCAGTTGAAAGAAATGGAGCTGTTGATTGGGCAAATCGTCAAACTAAAAAGAAGCGACGCTGAGATTAAGTTGAAGGAGCTAAAAGTTCTTCATGCTAGTGAACCTTCAGGGCCCAACTCTCGCGGTTCTAGCAGGAGTAAGAAAAAGTCCAAACGGAAAAATGATATTAGTGAGCTGCAACCAGAAGACTTTGAAGAGTGGCTAGCCAGCTTGTTCTCTTACCAACGCTTGGCAAGGGACATTAAAAACGATCCCAAAATGCCACGAACTCGCAACATTCTTAAAAGTCGTCAAGTTGGCTTCACTTATGGCACTGCAGGCGAAGCATTTGAAGATGCAGTCTTAACGGGTGAAAACCAAATATTCGTCTCGGCTACTCGAGCACAAGCTGAAGTATTCCGTGCTTACATTATAAAAATTGCCCATGAGTTTTGGGGCATTGAATTAACCGGCAACCCTATCGTTCTGAGTAATGGGGCTGGTCTGTATTTCTTAGCGACCAACTCTAATTCTGCACAATCCCGATCAGGTAATGTTTACATCGATGAATATTTTTGGATTCGAGACTTCAAGAAACTCAGTGACGTTGCTTCTGCTTGTGCAACTCAAACTCGCTTTAGAAAAACGTACTTTTCTACTCCATCCAGCAAAAACCACCCTGCTTACCCTTTTTGGACGGGTGATGCCTGGCGAGGTGAAAAAGGAACTCGTAAAAATATCGATTTCCCATCCAATAAAGAGCTTAAAGATGGCGGTCGCGTCTGCCCAGATAAGCAATGGCGCTACATCATTGATGTGCATGACGCCGTAAAAGGTGGCTGTAACTTGATTGATGCCGCTGAGCTTGAAGAAGAGTACAGCCCAGATGCCTTCCGAAATTTATACAAATGCGAATTTGTGGATGACTCCGCCTCTGTATTCAAGTTCACCCAGCTAGAAAAGCTCATGGTGGATACAAAAACTTGGCAAGACTTTACACCAACCGAAAGCCGCCCCTTCGGCAACCGTGAAGTATGGCTTGGTTACGACCCAAGCCGAACCCGAGACAATGCGTGCTTAATTGTTATTGCTCCGCCAATCAGCAGTAATGAAAAGTTTCGCGTTCTTGAAAGACATTACTGGAAAGGTTTGAACTTCCAATATCATGTAAACCAAATAGACCAAGTGATGAAACGTTACAACGTAAGTTATTTAGGTGTGGATACCACTGGTATCGGTGGCGGTGTATGGGATTTGATTCACCAGAAATACCCAAGAGAGTCCCACCCTATTCATTACAGCAATGAAAACAAAACCCGCTTGGTAATGAAGATGATAGATGTTGTCGAAGGCAACCGAATTCAATTTGATAAAGAAATTAAAGATATTCCCGCCGCTTTCATGGCAATCAAACGCACCATGACGAACGGAGGTGGAATGATGACATTCAAAGCCGACCGCAGTGAATTAGTGGGTCATGCCGATGCGTTCTGGGCAATCTCACACGCCTGTATTAATGAACCCCTCGACTATTCAAATAAACGCAAATCAACTTGGCAGGTGTAACCCAATGACCGAGCAAGAAACGGAATCGCTCACCAAAGAAGCAGCAAATAATGAAAGCCTGATGTTTAGCTTTGGTGAACCAGAAATCATGAACCGTGATTTCACTAACTACGATTACAACGAGCTTTATTACAACGACCACTCAGACTATTGGGAGCCGCCACTCGACAGAGCTGGGTTAAACAAACTAACCAGAGCTAACGCGTATCATGGTTCTATCTTAATGGCTCGACGAAACATGATTTCAGGTCGATACACACAAGGCGGAATGCAGAAACAGCAGATGCAATCTGCCGTACATGACTTCTTAGAGTTTGGTGATACTGCCCTTCTTAAAGTACGTAACTATTTTGGCAAAGTTGTGGGGTTATGGCCAATTCCGACGATGTATTTACGTAAACGAAAGAACGGTGATTTTGCCTTCTTAGAGCGCGGTGATAAGCAGAAAAACTACAAGAAAGAAGACATCATATTCATCAAACAATATGACCCAGTTCAGCAAGTTTATGGCGGACCAGATTACCTGGGCTGTGTTCAATCAGCATTGCTTAGCCAAGACTCAACCACATTTCGCCGTCGTTACTACAAGAACGGTTTACACATGGGCTTTATCTTTTACGCCACCGACCCAAACTTGAGTAAAGGTGATGAAGAAGACCTAAAGAAGAAGATGGCATCTAGCCGTGGTGTGGGCAACTTCCGTTCTATGTTTATTAATATTCCAAACGGCAATGAAAAAGGGATTCAATTAATACCTGTTGGCGACATTGCCACAAAGGATGAATATGAAAAGATTAAGAACGTCACGGCTCAAGAAGTAATAACGGGGCACCGTTTCCCTGTTGAACTAGCCGCCATCATCCCGAACGGTGGCACTCGTGGTGACCCGATAAAGTTTGATTACGTTTACTCTAAGAATGAAGTGATACCCGCTTGTGAAATGTTTATGGATGCAGTGAACAACGATCCAGAAGTACCAAAACACCTGCATTTAACCTTTAACTTGGACAATCAAGCCGCTTAACTCCAGTGAAATTTTTTGAAATTATATTTTAGCCACTAGCTAGTGTTCAGCCCTTACTCTATAAGGGCTAACGCCCATCACAAGAGATCATCTAAACACACAAAGAGATCATCCAAAGCATGACATAAAGTACATATTTCATTTACTTTCAAACACTTAAAAAACCAAAGAGATCTATAGTGATCGTCAGAACTTCAATTAACTGCAAAAAACTTCACTGATTGAAATTCTTATTAATCAAAAATTGCATCATTACCACCTCTCGAAGCCCTTACAGCATCATGATTCAGCCCGATTAAGCCTTCAGTTAATTTCGCAAAACAGAATTGCGAAAAAAAGCAGATCAAACACCTCGCAGGTGGGGAGGATTAGTGCGTTTTCCGTGGAAACGGTCTCACTTATGTCAAAGTAGCTTAATTTATGCATTTATCTTCACTGCATAACGACATGATCTGATTTTCTGGTCTATATGAAGTGATGATGGATATAAAGCATGGGAATTAATATGAAAATTAATAAAACGTTATGGCTAACAATCGGGCTTATCCCTTTTATCTATGGCTGCGGTAATTTAAGCAGTGTTCATAGGACTATTGAGGTAGATAAAGGAGAAGGTGCCTTAATAGACATCAAACAAAGAGGAGTCTTCGCTTCAAATCGCACCTTTAAAACAACTGTAAATGGAGTAACAGAAGAAAATTCTTGGACTGTGGTTTGTGCAGAGCCAAGTCCTGACAGTATGTCTGCTTACGCATCTGAGAATTCATTGAGCATTCCACAAAAAATCAAACTAGCTAGATCGGAAGAGCGTCGTGTAG
>CAJXIT010000261.1 GCA_913054055.1 uncultured Thalassolituus sp. | reverse complement strand
GAACCAATGTAAATTTGATAATGACCCCATAGAGCTTGTACATGCTTATTCCATGAAAGAGGCCACCGAGATATTGCATGAGCAAGCACCTTTTGCACTGGCCCTAATTGATGTGGTGATGGAAACCGATGATGCCGGTCTACGTCTGGTTCAATATATTCGCGAAGAGCTAAAAGATGATGACATTCGCCTAGTGCTAAGAACAGGCCAGCCTGGACAAGCACCAGAAGAAACCGTCATTGCTAAATACGATATCAATGATTACAAAAACAAAACTGAGCTCACCAGTACAAAACTTAAAACATTATTGTATAGCGCGCTTAGAAGCTTTCGTGATATTCGAACCATAGCGGCTAACCGCCAAGGGTTATTTAATCTGATCGCCGCCACCAGTAAGATTGTGGATACGGATCAATTACCAATATTTGCTAGCGCAGTATTAGAAGAAGTGGGCACCTTACTGAACCTTGATTCAGACGCGGTATGTACTCACACGCCTTTAGACGCCATTGCAGCAAAAGCAGAAGACCAAAGATATTCTATATTGGCAGCCACTGGATCGGTTAAAGATAAGCTGGCTCACACCCATAAGTTACCCAATGAAATTACAGACTACTTTGATAAAGCCAAAACCATTCATCACGGCCTATATGAAGACAATGTATTTGTTGGTTATTACAACACAGAAACCGTGGGTGAAAACTTGTTGTATGTAAAACCAAACGCACCTTTAGATCGCATGGGGCAGCATTTATTAGACATCTATACTCGTTGTGTGGCCATTACCCACCACAACTTGCATAACAAAGATAAAATGCAAAAATCTCGGCAGGAGCTTGTTTACATTTTAAGTGAAACCATTGAAAAACGGATTCCCGATGAAAGTAATCATGTTCGTCGTATTAGCAAAATGGCGTATTTACTTGCTAAAGCGGCAGGTATCAATGAAGGCATGTGTGAACGCATTAAATTAGCGGCCCCCTTACATGACATTGGCACCATTGGTATTGACGATGCCGTACTCACGAAACAAGGACTGTTTACCGAAGAAGACCGCCAAGCTATGAAGCCCCATACTGAAATCGGGGCCACTATTTTGGGTAAATCGAAACGCCCAGTATTAAAAATTGCCAGCATCATGGCCGCACAACATCATGAGCGCTGGAACGGAACCGGTTACCCGAAAGGACTAAAAGGTGAAGAAACTGATTTAAGCGCCCGTATTATTGGCATTGTGGATATGATCGATGCGCTAGGCAGTCATAAAAACTACCGCCCAGCCTTCAGGCCTGAAGAAGTGGTCAATATCCTTAAATCAGAAAAAGGGGTCTCTCTTGACCCAGACCTCACTGAGCATGCTTTAACGTTAATGGAAGACTTCCAACGCATCCGCTTACTTTACCCAGATGTAGCCAGTTAATAAAATTGAATCAAAAAAAGGCTTAATGGATTCCATTAAGCCTTTTTTATTTGATGGTTGTAGGCGCCGTCAGTTTAATCGATTTTGCTAATTAAACTCTTCGCTAATTCATTCCCTAGTTTTTTACCTAAAGATTGCACGGCCTTATATTTAGCCTGTGCCATTGAAGCACCACTCACGCCTTTGGCCTCTTGGTTAAATTCACTCAGAGACCGACCGTTATCATCTTTGATAACCACTTCACCATTCGCAAACACCACAAAGCGCCCGCCTTTTTCTACTTCACGTAAATCCGCTTTAAAAGCAAAATTTAAATCCCCGTTGCCATTACTAATACGCAGGCCTAAGTCCGTTAAACTTTTTGCTAGTCCACTTCGAATTTCTTGACCGTGAGCATTGCTGGCTGTCAAAGTGACATTTAAGCGATCAAACAAAGATTGAATACGGGCTTCCACTGCTTTTAATGAATCATCTTTATATTCAGTGCGATTATTCATATCAATCAGCTGAAGTTGTTCAGCTAACTTAGTGCGCTGTTCAATCCAACTTAGGGCTGGCACCATGTTTTGTAATTGCTTAAGCACAGGCAAATTTGTTGAAACTTTGTCAGATAAATCCACCACCTGCATGTCTAAATCTGAAATGCGTTGACGCAATTTACTGGCGGCCTTTCTACGGTCTAAATGCACAAGGCTATAGGCCACTCTGCCTTTACGATCCACATAGTTTTCTTGAATATCTAAGTTATCAATTTCTGCTTGGGGAATGGTGCTAGAAATTTGATTGCGAACGGTTTTTACCAACTGAGTTTGCTTGCCTGTTTGACGCAACTCTTGAGTGTCTTGGCTAAAAGAGCCTGTAATCGTGACCTTTAACTTTTGCACCATAGTCACTCTGGCCGCATCTTGTGCCTGCTGAATGGCTTTGGCTTCATCCACATACACGGGCGCACTTCCCACACCATACACATGCCCAGATGCCACTGGTTCATTCACAATCCAATCTGGCTTACCGGCAGAGTGCGAGCCTGATTTAGTGGGATTAGAACCACAAGCGGCAAGCACAAGGCTTGCCGCTAGTGTGGTCACTATGAGTTTAGTTTTCATTGATTGACCTCAGTATTTAAACGCGAAAAATTAAGTGATGGCCTACCAGCCGTAACTTGATTTCTCCTGAAACTTTTTCAACTTCTTCTGACCGTTCCATACTTCTTCATTGCTTTCCATATTCACAAGCTTAAGATCAACTTGGTAAGTGGTCACACGGTCACCACCGACCTGGTCTACAAAAGAATTAATCGAACCAGAAAGTGCAAAGTCCGCCGCGGTTTCATTGCCCATGGCTTTTGCATTACGCGCGTTTAGTTCTTGGTCAGCTCTCTCAGAGCGAATGTCATTACGCTCATCACCACTGGCAATAAACTTAGCATCACCGCTGCGAATAATGGCACGCTTCAGGTCATTCAAAAATGTCTCTGCAGAAATATGTTCATGGCTTTTATTGCGTACACGCTGAATGATCACAGTCGGTCTGTCGCCACCATTATCAGCTTTGAAATTACGAATCCATGGGAATGACAACATGTCACCGACCATTTCTTCACTAACTAATGATGAATCTTTATCATTCCACTTGTCAGTTAAAGCGATCTCTTGACCCGCGTCCACACGGCTCACACGAGTACCGCCACACGCGGTCAACATACCTGCAGTTAAGCTGGCAACAATGGCAAAACTTACAACTCTTTTCATGAATATGTTCCTTCTCATTCTATGTATTTAATCTATTTTAGCGCAGTTTGCTGGATATTGGTTGATGCATTTTGTGGAAAAGAACGTACCTTCCACACAGCCATCTGCCCTTTCTCAATTTTTACATCTTTAGTGTGATTGCTCACCGCACCATTCGCCAGCTTGCTACTTAGATTCACAGTATGCATGCCTGCATCCAATGGGATCCGCTTCACTTTAATCTGTCCCGGTAAAGACAGCCAGTTACGGGTCTCAGCGCTGGCGGTGGCAGCCGTGGTGATTTTACCCAACAGGCCTAAGATTGCCCCAGCTTGAGAGTTTGAGTCTCCTCCTAGTGAAGCCACCTTTGCCGTGGTTAATCCTTTAAATGCTTCACGTGCCATAGACTCTTGTAAGTCTCCACTTGCCGCTAACAGCTGCTGCTGCACTGCAATATGGGTCAAGGATTGGCTCACCATCATTGAGTACTTTTCGCTACCAATGGAGAGCTTTGATTCTTTCGGTAATTGCATTGAGGTTACCCCATAATAAGGGACCGTAATACGCATGCCTTGTTTCATCACATCAATGACACCCAATCCATCAGCCACGTCCCACAAAGGGCCTAAATACTCACGTTTGGTCAAACCAAACTGCATCAAAGCTGGCCCCATACGATTCTCATAGGCGGCACTTAATACATCACTGATGCCTTTATCTGCATATAAAGCAAAGAACCAAAAGCGCTGATCAAGCTGAGTTTTCGGGTTTCCAGATAAAACAGGGGATACCACGACCTGGCGGGTATTGGCATCCGCATGAAGAATCATATTCATCTCTTCACGCTCTGGCACCATACCCACATGCTCGATCACCAATAGATGACCTTTATTATTAAAGGCTCTTAATTCTGTGCGCTTGGCTTTACTTAATTTTTTCTGGCTTAGCTTAGGCCATTGATTATTCCACCCGCCTGCTTTTTGCATCATGCGAATGGTGTCAAACCAAGCCTGTTCAGTCATAGACTTGTCTAAATCGTATTGGCTCTGATAGCCACCTTCATACAAGGTTGCGGCTTTTTGATATGCCACACGAGCATCGTCGTATTCTTTATGTTGCTCATAAATAGTGCCTGCTAAGTAATGACCAAAGGCATCATTACGGTAAACAATTTTATCCTTATCTATGATTTCGCCGGTTAACTTATCAAATACACGCATGAGCTTACTGAACATGGATTTTTCACGATCCGCTTGTTCTTCGTAGCTGCCTTTCTCATATTCAATACTGGATAACACCATATCCATGCGACGACTTTCCACACGAGCCCCTTCTAACGCATCGGCTTTGGCCGACTTAGAGTCGGTATTGGATGCCAACATAAAATAGTTAAGAGCTTTGTAATAATTAATGAATACGCGCTCAAAATCTGCAGCGCGGTAAGGTCCCATGCGAGGGTTAGTCATGGCTGTGGTAAGCAAATCAGAGACTCGCTTGGTGTAAAGGTCTTCGGCAATGCGCTCAGCGGAAGTTAATAAGCGGTTGGATTTTTCATAATCCCCGGCCAGGTGATAAACCACGCCCAGCTCTGTGTAATATAAAAGTCGATCATCTCCTTTAGGGTCTAATGCACCTTCTAGCGCTTTTGCCGCTTCAGGGTATTGCCCCTGCTGTACCAACTGCAAGCCTTTACGTACATCTTGGCCATAGGTGGCACAACCAGATAAGTAAACGGTGAAAATGACTAGGGCGAGCACCCTAATTGGACTAAACATTTTGCCAAACTCCATTAGCCAGATCACATTAATCTCAGTCCAGCGACTTACAAAAAGTGTCTGTATTTATTATTTTTTATTAGTGGGCAGCAGTTTAACCAGTATTATGCAGAATCGCCAGCGCGACGAGGGGATGAGATCACATCCAAAGCAGGTTAAATGAGGGGCCCCAAGCGAGCCAAAACCTGCTTTAACTTATCCTGTTCTTCATTCACCAATTGATGCCTACCTTCCTCTACGTAAGTTACGTCAAATCCTGTGAATTTATCCTTAAGTACTTCCATATTATGTTTGTAGTCTACTGTGCCGTCATTGGTTCCTTGAA
>CAJXIT010000260.1 GCA_913054055.1 uncultured Thalassolituus sp. | reverse complement strand
TTCTTTAAAAAACAAAAAAGCCCGTAAACACATGGTTTACGGGCTTTCGCAAAATGACTCTTTTTTAATTGAGTCTGATTGCTTACATCATGCCAGGCATACCGCCCATGCCACCCATGCCGCCCATATCAGGCATTGCAGGAGCCGCTTCAGCAGGAAGATCCGCAACCATAGCTTCTGTGGTGATCATCAAGCCACCGATTGAAGCCGCTGCTTGCAAGGAAGAGCGCGTCACCTTCGCAGGGTCAAGAATACCTTGTTCGATCATATCGCCGTAAGTGCCGTTACCAGCGTTGTAACCAAAGTTACCTTCACCGGATTTCACTTTATCAACCACAACCGACGCTTCATCCCCTGCGTTTGACGCGATTTGACGAATAGGCGCTTCCATCGCACGTAACGCCAATGCAATACCGACGTTTTGATCTTCGTTATCACCTTGAACATTAATCGCACTCAATGCACGAATCAAAGCAACACCGCCCCCTGCAACGACGCCTTCTTCAACCGCTGCACGAGTGGCTTGAAGCGCGTCTTCAACACGGTCTTTTTTCTCTTTCATTTCAATTTCAGAGCCAGCACCCACTTTGATTACCGCTACGCCACCAGAAAGCTTGGCTAAACGTTCTTGTAGTTTCTCTTTATCGTAATCAGAGCTTGATGCTTCTGCTTCTGCACGGATTTGATCACAACGTGCAGCCACATCAGATTCAACACCAGAACCATCAACAATCACGGTATTCTCTTTATCGATCACAATTTTCTTAGCCGTACCAAGATCTTCCAAGGTTGTGGTTTCTAAACTCATACCGATTTCCTCAGAAATCACTTTACCACCCGTTAGAATAGCGATGTCTTGCAACATAGCCTTACGACGATCACCAAAACCAGGGGCTTTAACCGCCGCCACTTTAAATGTGCCGCGCATGGTGTTAACCACTAATGTAGCCAGCGCTTGACCTTCTACATCTTCAGCAATAATTAGCAATGGGCGACCAGACTTAGCTACCGCTTCTAAAATAGGAATGATTTCTTGAAGGTTATCGATTTTCTTATCGGCTAGCAGTACTAGCGGATTTTCCATCTCAACATTCATCTTTTCTTGGTTGTTAATGAAGTATGGCGATAAGAAGCCGCGATCAAACTGCATACCTTCTACTACGTCTAGCTCATCCGCTAAACCAGAACCTTCTTCAACGGTAATCACACCTTCTTTACCCACTTTTTCCATGGCCTGAGCAATTAAGTCACCCACAGTGTTATCTGAGTTGGCAGAGATCGTACCCACTTGCGCAATAGACTTAGTGTCTACACAAGGCTGTGCAAGGTTGGCTAATTCAGCAACCACCGCCGCAGTGGCTTTATCAATACCACGCTTTAGGTCCATAGGGTTCATGCCAGCCGCAACTGACTTTAAGCCTTCATTGATAATGGCTTGAGCCAATACTGTGGCCGTTGTCGTCCCGTCACCTGCTTTATCATTTGCTTGAGACGCCACTTCTTTCACCATTTGCGCGCCCATATTTTCGAACTTATCTTCTAGTTCGATTTCTTTCGCAACGGATACACCGTCTTTAGTGATGGTTGGCGAACCAAATGACTTATCTAATACAACATTACGACCCTTAGGCCCAAGGGTTACCCTTACTGCATCCGCTAATACATTTACGCCTGCTAGCATTTTATTACGGGCGATATCACCAAACTGTACGTCTTTAGCCATCTTACAAATCCTTATTCTTTAAATTCTGTTGTTAACTACACAAAAATATTAAACAAATACGTTTCAATTACGCTTCAATTACGCCGTAGATTTCACTTTCACTCATAATCAATAGCTCTTCACCATCAATCTTAATTGAATTAGCGCCGTATTGACCAAACAAAACAGTATCACCCTCTTTAAGAGCTAAAGGTTGTACCTCACCATTTTGTAAAATACGACCAGAACCCACAGCAACCACTTCCCCTTGATTAGGTTTTTCAGCGGCTGCACCAGGTAAAACAATGCCGCCTGCGGTCTTTGTTTCTTCTTCTTTACGACGAATAACAACACGATCGTGTAATGGACGAATTTTCATGGGTGTCTCCAGTATTTTTATATTTCTGGTCGAAGTGCGACCAATAATGTCTTGGCAAAAGCCATAAATTCTATTTTAAGAGCACTAACAATGGGACTAATACTCTATTTTTCAATGTTTGATTTAAAAAAATTTAGTCATCGTCGCGACTAAATTGACCCTCAATGGTGTTATGACCAGCCGACGGACCGCTGTGTTTATTGGCTGAAAAACCACCAGCCTGAAAGCCACCCGCCTGAGAGATAAATACACGCTTTACTAAACCGTTAGCCAAAGTATTCCGAATGCCTGGAACCAAACCTAAAAAGCCAACCGTGTCGCTAATAAAACCGGGGGTCAGTAATAACGCCCCACAAATCAGTAAAATAATGCCTTCAATCATGGCTGCGGCGGGCATTTGCCCTTCAGAAAGCTGCTGCTTAACATTGAATAACGTTCGTATACCTTGGGTTCTCACTAAAAATGCACCTAAGAAAGCGGTGCCTACCGTTAATAAAATGGTCCACAACGCACCAATTTCTCCACCGATTTTCACAAAGGCCGCCACTTCTAACAAAGGCATGACTAAAAACAACAATAAAATCTTCATAAATCTCTCAATATGTCTAATAACCACTTAATTGTGGTGTCGATTTTGCTTTTCAAGGTGAAACGATAAAAATATTGACGCGGGGACATCATGATTGAAGTCATCAGTTTACTAGATACCACTGCAAAAGTTGCCTTAGGCGCCCTTATTGCTGGCATGTCCGGCTATTGGTTGTCTGGCATGCGCGTGAAGCAGAACCTTAATCAACAGCGCACCGAACATCAAAGAGAAATCATTGAAGGGGTCGCTCAGCAAGCTGAGCAGGTGCACCACATCTTCATGAAGTATTTTGAGCTGATTCAAGAATACATGAATGCCACTAAAAATCGCTACGACTGGCCAGAAAGCCGTAAAAGTGAGTTCTATTTAGTCATTGATGAATTAGTGCAAAGCTTTAATGAGCTCACGGCTGCTGAATCAAAACTGCTCTTGCTTAACGAAAAGCACCTATATAAAAGCCTAAGGAAATTTCGCAGTAAAGTGATCTTTTTTAGACGCCATTACTATATCGACAAAAAAGATTTAAATGATAAAGAAGCGCAAGAACTAAAGCGCGAAATCAGCAAATTAAGGGAACAGTTCTTTGACTCACTCAGTGATCGCTATGCACAGGTGTAATCAAATAGCCAAAGGCTCCTAACCAGAACAACCGATTCGTTGTGTTGACCGCTTGCCCCGAATAGCAATATTCGGGGCTTTTTTATTCTCCCCCTTCTCACCCTCTTTTTTATTCACATTTACATAACTTCACAAAAACTACCCATTAAACAGATCTGGTCTAGGCTTAACTTAAGATTAAATGAAAGCACTGTGTGAGGAACTCATGGTCTTTAAACTACGAACAAAACTATTAGCGATTATTGGCGCAGGGATATTCGGCCTTGGAATAATAAGCGCCATCTCTTTTATATCCTTGTCTTCTAACGTGACAGAATTTGAAGAGATTCTAGGCCACGATGTTGAGGCCTCCCTAGAAGCCAGCAAAATGACACTTGAGTTTAAAACCCAAGTACAAGAATGGAAAAATGTTTTATTGCGTGGCTATGACGACGCAAAGCGGGAAAAGTACTGGGGCAAGTTTCAAAAGCAGCACAAAGCCACACAAACCGCGGGGCAACGCGTCATTGAATTAAGCTACGACCAAAACGTGATCGACACCACTGAAAAATTCTTAGCTGAACATAAAGCGCTATTGCCAAAATACACCAATGGATATCAAGCCTTCTTAAATGCGAATTACGATCCTAAGGTGGGTGACCAAGCGGTATCCGGAATAGACCGGGCGCCCACAAAATTAGCGGTAAAAGTCACAAAACTGGCATTAGAAAATGCCCACTCTCATACAGACAAAACCATAGGTTCAGCCCAAACCACGGTCACTAGCGGTATCAGTACAATAGTGATCGCCATGATCGCAACATTTGCAGCAGCTATGGTGCTGTTTGGCCGATTAGTGATTGACCCTATTAAACTTGCGCGTCGCTACATCGTTAACCTTTCTCGTGGCAATGTGGATTTTTCCGTAGCAAAACGCCCCGGTGAAGACGAAATTGCTCAAATGTTCCAAGCGGTTACTCAGCTTCAAGGTAATTTGAATGATGGCACCAGCGCCATCAATAGCAGCATCAATAAACTCAACGAGAATTCCTCTTCACTTAATAATATTGCCTCTACCATTCAAAACGGCACCGAGCAGCAATACCAACGCACAGATCAAGTAGCGACGGCAATTACTGAAATGTCTGCAGCGGCACAAGAAGTGGCTAAGCATGCATCCGATGCAGCAGGGGAAGCGAATCAAGTTGAAAAATCCGCAAAAGATGGGGTTGATACCATGCGCCATGCCATTGCTACCATTAACGCCACAAGCGAGCAAATTGCCAGCACCGCCGATGTGGTTAGAAATTTAGAAGAAGATACTAAAAGCGTGGGTACCGTATTAGATGTGATCAAGGGCATTGCAGAGCAAACCAACTTATTAGCACTGAACGCCGCGATTGAAGCGGCCCGTGCCGGTGAGCAAGGCCGAGGCTTTGCAGTGGTGGCCGATGAAGTTCGAACTCTGGCCCAGCGTACACAAGAAAGTACCGCTGAAATTCACACCATCATTGAAAATGTACAAAACGGCGCTCAAAATGCTGTTAACGCCATTGAAGCAGGGCAAACCAAAACCGAAGAAAGTGTGGTTCAAGTTAACCAAGCTGGCGAAACCATTGAAAATATCAGTAATTCGGTTCAACAAATACTGGGTACCAATGAGCAAATTGCTCAAGCAGCGCAAGAGCAAAGCCACGTAGCTGACGATATCTCTAAAAATGTAAATGAGATCATAAATATTGCTGAAGACAGCTCAGAAAACGCCAAACACACGTTAGAACTGAGCCAAGAACTTCAAAACATGTCATCTACGCTAGGACAGCAAATCAAAAAATTAAAAGCTTAACAGCTAAACTCGTTCATGGTTTGATAGGGATTCATAATTTCTCGTATCAAATCATGAATACCCTCTCCTGCAATATAGTCTTTTTAATTCATTCAGCATTAATAGTATTGGGCTTTTTAGATGAATAAGCCCTCAGAT
>CAJXIT010000259.1 GCA_913054055.1 uncultured Thalassolituus sp. | reverse complement strand
GCCAGTAACCGCACTAAAATCAACACTTGTGAATGCTGGCCCCGTACTATTTAAAATGTCGCCGCTTCGACTGTCCTTATCCACCTTAATATTCAAAGGGGCCTCTTGGTCAATGAAGTTTTCTTCGTAACTATTGCCTAGGTTGTAATTCCAGTAACCACCAAAGTCATAAAGATTACCGTTGTGCCAATGCAGGCGATCACCTTGATTGATTTGAACCTGATCACCATAAAACTGTTTAATCAGATAATTACCCGATGCTCTATCTTCTGGGGTAAATTCCGAATGTGTGCCAGACGGATCAATAAAGTTTGCATTCTGATCGAAGTCACCACGATTGGTGAAATAGTTTTTCACCGTACTGCTTATACTTGAATCAGGTACTCGCTCTTCTGAACGTGTGGTTGATAAGTTGTATCTCCCTTGCAATGAACTCGTCACTAACATGCCGTCTGTACTGATCACCGCATGGTGAGCATTAACATTATTAACAGGAATTGGGTGCAGCGAATTATCCATGGCATGCTGAATATATGGGCAGTTAGGATTGTTATCCACAAACGCCAACAGCACTTCTGTATTAGGGGTTAAAGGAATATCAACGCTATTACTGCCCCCTGTGGTTTGCGCTTTTCTTATCCAAGGTTCAGATGTAATATCTGCATTGCTTTCAAAGCCCATAAATTTCACTTTGTATTCGCCCGATTCGTTTCGCTGCGCTAAGCTAGAATCCACTGAATCTGAAATAGTTTGTCCAAGCACTGTAGAAGCTTGCGGCTGAGGATAATACAGATCAGGTCTAAACTTGGAATTTTCGGGAATCATCTCGATATCGCATTCATATGAAGCCGCTGCAACCGCAGTCACCGAATTTAGATTACGAGCTCGATGAATGGTTTTAATCACAACCGCTGATGCAAAATCGCTATCATCTGTTTCAACAACAAAACCAGGATACAAATAAGGGATGCTGCACACCCCACTTGCTAATTGATTCTTACAGTTTTCGGCTTCGTATCGAATTTGCGCTAAATAATCGGCCTCTTCTTGAGATTGTACCCCTGAAATATTTAAACGTGATTCTGTTAAGCCAGAGTTATCCCCCGTAGGGTATGACGAAACGATATCCGTTCCAGCATTTTCATGGTCGTGACCGATAACCGTAATATAACGCTCGGGGGCTTTAACATCTTCTCGCCAATCTCGAATGGCGTATTTATTGTTATCGGAGTCGTCTAACGTGGTTTTTAAAGAATCCGTAAAACCGTCACCTTCAAACGGCTCAAAAGCATCAAAATCTGAAAATACAATATTGTCAGCATTGTGATCAAAGTAGAATTGAATGCCCCAGTAATCACATAACCGTGAAACAAAATTAAAATTGGATTCATTGTACTGACAAATTAGCTTACGACCGGGAAGCGTGTCACTGATGCTATTTACAAAACTGCGATCTTCTATGGTGATATCTTGACTAAACTCACTGTCGATCACCGTTTTTGCGGTGAGGGCGGCACTGTTATCAAAATAAATTTCTGATCGGCAATTTGAGGTCACTTTTTTTATCTTTGGGTGAAACTCTAGAATCCATGTTCCATTTTTCTTCGATGCTTTAGATATGTACCCTGGAATATCTAAATCCCCCGTATAAAAATCAGTATCGTATTCACAAACAGTAAATATTGCATCGCTGTTGATACAATCACTTAATTTTGCCGGTGGCGCTGGAATTTCACAAACAAACACATACTCAAAAATACGATTCATGGCCTCAACACCATCAAATTCAATCAGTGTTAAAGCTTGTCCATTAACAGCTAACTGGAACGTTGGTGTAGACATACGGCCTCACTTAAATCATAGGGGAAATTCAGAATGGTTCGATAATAAGGAAGCGTGTATCAATGGGTCAAGGTATTAAATTAAAGTACCAGAAACAGCATTAGTAAGTGCCAATAAACATACAATTCATGACAAATAAATTTCATTCTCCCTGTAAACTCACCTTGCATTTAAAACACCATCGTACCAAGCGTTTCGTTTATATATCCCTACAAAAAACAGGTATAAAAAAGGCAAACCACTTTCCAGTGGTTTGCCTTACCTGTATTCAATGGATTTTGAGCGATCTATGCGTTTAGCCTGTTAAGCCTTGGCTAGCCAAGTACTCATCATAAGTACCTTGGAAATCGATCACCTGCTTATCTTTAATTTCAATCACACGTGTGGCCAGTGACGATACAAACGTTCTATCGTGACTCACAAAAATCAAGGTGCCATCAAAATCCAATAACGCTTTATTCAACGCATCAATGGCTTCAAGGTCCATGTGGTTGGTGGGCTCATCCATAATCAAAACATTAATGTCTTGCATCATTAACTTACCAAACAATAATCGATTTTTTTCACCACCCGAACACACACGGGCTTTTTTATTGGCATCGTCTTCGGTAAATAATAAACGGCCTAACATGCCGCGTACTTTTAGATCATCGTGTTTGGGTGTGCGCCATTGCGACATCCAATCAAAGATTGTTAAGTCGTTATCAAAATCCGCGGTACTGTCTTGAGGGCAGTAACCTATGGTCGCATTTTCTGACCACTTAATTACACCTTCATTGGCTTCTAGTTCATTCATTAAACATTTTAAGAACGTGGTTTTACCGGCGCCATTGGCACCGATAACGGCAAGCTTAGCGCCCCCTTCTAAAATCATATTGCCATTTTTAAACAGTGATTCACCGTCAAAACCATGGCCTAGCTCTTCAAGTACTAACGCTTGACGATGCAGTTTTTTGTCTTGTTTAAACGCTAATGAAGGTGTCATACGACTAGACGTTTTTACTTCATCTAACGAAATTTTATCCATCTTCTTAGCACGAGACGTCGCCAACTTGGCTTTTGATGCGTTAGCCGAAAAGCGGTTTACAAAATCTTGCAGCTCAGCAATTTCTGCGGCCTTTTTCGCGTTATCCCCTAATAACTGATCACGAATCAACGTAGAAGCCGCAATAAAGTCTTCGTAGTTACCCGGATAAATACGCAGTTCACCGTAATCAATGTCCGCCATGTGAGTGCACACAGAATTTAAGAAGTGGCGATCGTGGGAAATAATGATCATGGTGCATTTACGCTGGTTTAATACTTCTTCTAACCAGCTAATGGTGTGAATATCCAAGTTGTTGGTGGGTTCATCTAATAACAATATATCGGGATTGGAATACATGGCTTGTGCCAGTAACACACGGATTTTCAAACCCGGTGCCACCTGATTCATTAAACCAAAATGGTATTCTTCTGCAATGCCCGCTTCTATTAAAATCTCGCCCGCACGGCTTTCACAGGTATAGCCATCCATTTCGGCGAATTCGGTTTCTAGCTCAGCCACCTTCATGCCTTCTTCTTCAGACATCTCTGGCAGGCTATAAATACGATCACGCTCTTTCTTAATCTCCCACAGGGCAGGATCACCCATGATCACAGTATCCACCACGCTGAACTCTTCGTAGGCAAATTGGTCCTGTTTAAGCACCCCCACTTTAGCACCTGGATTAAACGATACATTGCCAGAGGTAGGCGTTAGCTCGCCACTTAATATCTTCATGAAAGTGGATTTACCACAGCCATTAGCGCCAATTAGGCCATAGCGATTGCCATTGCTGAATTTAGCCGAGATATTCTCAAATAACGGCTCAGAGCCAAACTGCATGGTGATATTAGCGGTGGTAATCAAAGGGGTATTTCCTAAAGGTGAGCGTTGCTCTGTACACGCTGAATATATGCATAAAAGCGGCATGGCAATAATGGTCTATTAATGGGGCGCACTATAGAGAATAGTGCGCGAAATGTCGAGAGATCTGTTTAAAAAACAACCACCACATCAGTTAATATGGGATTCACTGGGGCTGATTAAGAGAACGTCTCTTCTTGATCGTATTTAACTGCTGTGATGGGGTAGCTTGCTATTCTATTGCGCCAGCAATACGGTTAAAAACAATTAGCTCAAGGACACTGACTCTATTACCGGTATCCTGGACTCAATTTTAATCCTCCACTACCAAAACTTCATAATCTAAGGAAATTAAAGTACAGTCCTTTTTAGCTCACTTTTTAGTTAGTTGTCTAGATATAACTCACCTATTCCCTTACATAAATTCCATCAAACCGCACATTGGTTCCGCCACACTGCTTATTATCAGTAACTACCATATATTTATTAGTTATTAATTTCATATTAACCAGACAATCATATTCTTCCTTACCGGATCTAACATAAGCAGATTCAATATCTCGTGATATAACCAGTTTTCCTTTCACGCTTCCTTCATTATTTGATGCGTGCTCCCCCCCATTCCAAATTGCAGAACCGGTAATCCAAGTCTCATTGTTTTTTGCCCGAATGTCTAAGGCCCCTGTGGTACAATTCGTCCATAAACCTTCCCAACGCTTAATACCGCCGATACTTTTTTTCTCTGCCACTGGTTTTAGATCAGTCAGTTTTACCCAGCCATGACGTACTTTACGCTTGTCCAAGTTTCTGACACACGCCCATTTATTATTCAGAAGTTTAGAAACAAGTACAGAATCTCCCTTAATAAGATACCTGTTCTTTTTGCACTTTCCGTCTGTCGGACAGGCCTCCCAGTCGTAGTAATAGAAAGCCTTATCCTTAACAACTTTATACACGTAATAGTCTTCCGAATAATTAGTGAACCCTCCTCCCCGGCACTCATTTGCCCCCATAGAACTATTACTTACACCCACTATAATTAACAATAATGTTACTCTAAAACTAACCATTAAAAGCTCCTATTTACCTAGATTACCCTTTACATAAGAAGCTTCCTTTTTCCTTCTTGTCGGATAGGAATCTCCAAAGTTCTCTAAATTATTTAAGGAGACCCCCTATAAAAGTCGTCCCCTTCAACATCAAAAGTAAACTACCCTTTACTCACTTTCAACGAATCGCCAGAATTATCAATTGAAGGGTCGTTTTCAATCGTTATCTCTGATTTTTTAACAGATTTAAGGGAAATTTTATCAAGGGTGTCCTTTTAAGTTTAAAGGTTAAGCAATATACCTTTTATTTCTGGCAGGGCGTCCATCCCATCACTCATCAATATTTGGTATTTTATTTTTCAAAAGTTAATTAGAGCACTTATATAGCTTTGACTTTTCATAAAAATCACTTGGCACATCCACAAATAGACCTTCTTTAGTAAAAAACCCTTTCCAATCTAATATACCCTCCCTATCTGATTG
>CAJXIT010000258.1 GCA_913054055.1 uncultured Thalassolituus sp. | reverse complement strand
AGATTCGTGTCATGACATTAGCCAAAGGCCCAGCCATCGCCATAGGTTCTTTCACCTTGATTACCCTATGGATGTTAACTGGGCTATTTTCATCAGATGATTCAACTCCGATCACGGCCCCTGTCAAACAGGAAAGCGATACACTATTCAGTGTGCAAGTAGAACGTTTTAACTCAGAAGAGATCACGCCAGAGCTAATCATTCATGGTGAAACAGCGCCTAGCCGTGAAGTACAAATTAGCAGTGAAGTAGCCGGTAAAGTCACTGCTATCCATGCCAGAGAAGGTGATTTCATTGAAAAAGGTAGGGTTATCATTGAGATTGATCCTAAAGGCAAGGTTCAGCAACTCAATCAAGCTAAGGCACTCGTCAAACAAAGAACCCTTGAATACAAAGCCGATAAATCTCTAATTGGCAAAGGTTTACAAAATCAAACTCGACTGGCCGCCAGTGAAGCCAGTTTAGAAGCCGCTAAAGCTCAGTTCGAATTGCTTACCATTGAGCTAAACGCCACAAAAATTACTGCACCATTCAGTGGAGTTCTAGAAAACCGTCATATTGAGGTAGGCAGCTTTTTGAGAGTGGGCGACCCCGTGATTCAACTCATGAGCTTTGACCCGTTTATTATAAAAGGCTTTGCCGCTGAAAAAGACTTACAACTTATTAAAAAAGGCACCAGCGCAAGTGGTCATACTATCGATGGTAAAACCGTTTCGGGTACCGTGCGTTACGTAGCCAGCAAAGCAAACAAAGCTTCACGCACATTTGCAGTGGAGTTAGAAATTCAAAACCCAAGCAAGCGACAAGCTGACGGAGTCACGGCTGACATTTCTATTCCATTACAAGCAACACAAGGCGTATTCATAAGCCCCGCATTACTTTCATTAAATGAAAACGGCATTCTGGGTGCTAAACGAGTAAACGACAAACAAGTCGTTGAGTTTTTGCCGGTTCAATTAGTGAAAGCTGAATCCAATGGCATTTGGATATCGGGCCTACCCACTCCTGTTGATTTAATCATTGCAGGTCAAAGTTTTGTAAGCGCAGGTGAAAAAGTGATTCCTGTCTTTAAGCAAACACCGCTAACGGATGATGAACTCACTAGCTCACCTACTATTAATTCAGATTTAAACAAGGCTAAATAATCATGAATGCTTTGATTAATGGTGCCTTAAGTAGAATCCGTACCGTTGTATTATTATTCAGCCTTGCCATGATCATTGGCACGGTTTCGTTTATCACCATCCCGAAAGAAAGCTTCCCTGACGTTCAAATTCCAAACGTATATGTTTCTATTCGTCATGAAGGCATCAGCCCAGAAGATGCTGACCGACTTTTATATGAACCCATGCATAAAGAATTAAAGTCTCTAGATGGTTTAAAAGAAATTGTTGGCACATCGGCCGAAGGCCACCTTTCTATCAACCTAACCTTTTACAGCGACGTAAATATAGATGAAGCTTTAATTGATGTACGCGAAGCCGTAGATGCCGCAAAAGGCGAGTTACCACAAGCCACCGATGAACCAAAAGTAATGGAAATTAACTTATCGTTATTTCCAGTGATGGTAGTAGGCCTTGCAGGTAACGTAGATGAACGCGTGTTATTTGCAATAGCAAAAGACTTACGAGAAAAGATTGAAGCATTAACGGGTGTATTAGAAGCTAAAATTCAAGGGGATCGAGAAGAAGTCGCAGAAATTATCATTGACCCAGCAAAACTTGATAGCTACAACATCGATCAAGCAGTGTTATTTAACCTAATCAACAACAATAACCAGCTAGTAGCTGCAGGCAACCTTGATACAGGAGCCGGTCGTTTTGCGGTTAAATTACCTGGTTTAATTGAAAGCACCGAAGACATTTTAAATATGCCCATCAAAGTCGACGGCACTAAAGTTGTTCGCTTTGCAGACGTTGCTATTGGCCAACGGACATTCAAAGATCCACAAAGCAAAGCTCGCATAAACGGCAAGCCTGCTTTAGCAATCGAAGTATCAAAGCGCTTAGGGGCAAATATCATCGCCACTTTAGATGAAGTCAAAACCCTTGTTAAAGAGCAACAAACAAGATGGCCAGAAGGCATAGAAGTTAGCTTCAACCAAGATCAATCAAAAGAAATAAAACGCACTTTAGACGATTTATTTAACAACGTATTTTTTGCAACAGTTTTAGTTATGATTATCATTGTAGGCTTTTTAGGCGTTCGCTCCTCCCTACTTGTTGGCATGGCCATACCCGGCTCGTTCTTAATGGGCATAATGGTTTTAAGCCTAATGGACTACACCTTAAACATGGTGGTTCTATTTGCATTAATATTGAGCATTGGCATGTTGGTGGATGGCGCCATCGTAGTCTCAGAATATGCGGACAGACGCATGGCCGAAGGCACTCCAAAATTTCACGCCTATAAAGAAGCTGCAAAACGCATGGCTTGGCCCATTACTGCATCAACCGCTACAACATTGGCCGTATTCCTCCCCCTACTTTATTGGCCTGGTATCATGGGAGAATTCATGAAGTTCATCCCCATTACGATATTAATTACGCTGTCGGCTTCTTTAATCATGGCGCTTGTTGTGATTCCGTCATTAGGTGCATGGCTTGGAAAAGCGGGTGCCATCAATCAAGAAAACCTCAGCGCGCTTAAAGCCTCCGAAGATGGAGACCTAGCAAAGGTGAATGGTTTCACTGGCCGCTATATAAAAATTTTAGATGTGCTGGTGCACCACCCTAAGAAAACTCTTTGGAGTGTCATCGGGGTTATGGTGTTAACGATCATCACGTATATGTTTTTGGGTAAAGGCGTTGAGTTCTTTCCAGCTGTTGATGCAGAAATTGCTGTGATTGATGTTCGAGCAAGAGGAAACCTTTCATTAAACGAGCGAGATCAACTTGTTAAAAATGTTGAAAAGCGTGTCTACGACATGGCTGAAATCAAAACGTTATATACCAGTACTTTTGTCACCCCACCTAATGACGGCAATAGCCCAACAGATTTAGCGGGTCGCATTCAATTAGAATTAGAAGACTGGCAACAACGTCGTTTAGCGAAAGATATTTTAGAAGACATTCGAGTCCGCACTCAAGATATTCCAGGCATCATCATAGAAACCAAAGAAAAAGAAGACGGCCCTGCCGGTGGTGCTGCTATTCAGCTAGAATTATCTGGCGCCTATGAACCGGTTTTATTAGCGGTAGTAGAAAAAGTACGAAGCCAGCTAGAAGCTGACCCTGAACTGAGAGATATAAAAGACAGTCGACCTCTTGAAGGGATTGAATGGGAACTGGATGTGGATCGTGAAGCAGCCAGCCGAATGGGGGCCAGCATAGCCAGTGTGGGCAGTTTAGTGAAAATGGTCACATCAGGTTTAAACCTAGGAGCCTATCGCCCTAACGATGCCGATGACGAAGTGGATATTCGATTACGCCTACCGACAACTAGTCGTAATTTAGATCAACTGGATAACTTAAAGGTTGCCACTCAAGGTCAACTTGTCCCCATCAGTAGCTTCACCGAAAAAGTAGCAAAACATCAAAGTGGCAACCTAGTTCGTACTGGCAGCAACATTCGCTACATTGTTGAAGCCGACGTCATTAATGGTGTGAATGCCAACGAAAAACGTATGATAATAGAAGCCGCGCTTAAACAAGCTGACATACCAAATGGCGTAAATTATAAATTTAAAGGGGATGCCGAAGACCAAATAGAAACAGGCGTGTTTTTGGTTAAGGCTTTCTTCTTTGCCATCTTCATGATGATCGTAATTTTAGTCACTCAGTTTAATAGCATGTACCGAGCAGGCTTAGTGCTAAGCGCCATTATTCTCTCTTTTGCAGGCGTATATATGGGACTAATGATCAGAGGCGAACCGTTTGGTATTGTTATGAGCGGCGTAGGCATGATTGCCCTCGCAGGTATTGTGGTAAACAACAACATCGTACTCATTGATACATACGCTCGCCTAAGACAAGCCGGGCAAGAGCCCATAGAGGCAGCCCTAAGAACCGGTGCGCAACGATTACGACCAGTTCTGCTAACAACGGTGACTACGGTTTGTGGCTTAATTCCTATGGTCTATCAATTAAATATCGACTTGATTGATCGTGAAGTATTGATTGATGCACCTAGTTCGCAATGGTGGACTCAGCTATCTACCGCCATTGCTGGTGGTTTAAGCTTTGCAACTGTACTCACCCTACTCCTTACGCCTTGCTTGCTTGTTTCAAATGATCAAAAAAAGTTAAAGCGTGAATTGGCTCAACAAAGCTAAATTATACTTAGACCAAATTGCTCTATAAAAAATCCTTTTATTCGGATTCAACTCCCCAGTTTTTAAGCTATGCTGATACAAGGAACTGGGGAGATTCCAATGCGGATTCAGCAGTACATTTTCATCTCGATCATCAGCTTATGCTTTTCAATGGCAAGTCATGCCATAAGCAGCATTAATCACGACCAATATTTAAAAGCCGAGTCCCAATTAAACAAACGCCAGTACCATAAATTCCATAAGACCATGGCGTCTCTAATTAATCACCCGCTTGCCCCATACCTTGAAGCAAGATGGATTCGCAAACAGTTTTATCGCACCCCTCTGGTAGAAATTGATCAATTTTTAAAAAAATACAAAGGCCAGCCCCCTGCAAAGCGACTAAATCGTCAATGGGTAAAGTACCTTGCTAAAAAGAATAAGTGGCACCTATTTTTAGAATATTATCGTACCACCGAAAACCTTACGCTACAGTGCCATAGAGTCACTGCCCTTGAGCGTACCAATCAGCATTTTGAATCTATTTCAGAAGGTCAAAGACTTTGGTTAAAAGGCGTCTCTCTGCCTAAGCAATGTGACAAGGTCTTCAAGAGATGGAAACGCATTGGATATTTAAGCCAGGACCTGATTTGGCAGAGATTGGTTAATGCGCAACATAAAAGACAATACAAACTGGTGCGTTATTTGAAAAAACAACTGCCACGCGCATTAAAAAAACAATTTAAACTTGTTCAAAACGCTTGGCGTCGCCCAGATAAAATATTTCAAGATGCTCGCCTGCACACGCTGGACACAAACGCCAGATTTACGCTACTGACTCGAGCCCTAAAGAAGTACCCAGACAACTGGCTTGACGTAAGAAACCAACCAATTGTTCAAGGTTTAGATCATGAACAATTGGCAAGTTTACAAAAAATTGCTATCAAGTCTGCGGCATCCAATAAAAGCAATGAGCCTTATAAATGGTATCAACTTGCAAAACACAACCA
>CAJXIT010000257.1 GCA_913054055.1 uncultured Thalassolituus sp. | reverse complement strand
AAATGCGGTGGAAACACATGGCCTAAGATTAAATAACCGAAGTTATGCAGCAATCCGCATAGGTAAGCGATACCTTGAGTGGGCCGTGATCCCGGGGGAAGCGTTCGAACTAACTCTGACATCATGGCGGCGGTATACACACTTTGTTGCCAAAAAGGGGTGTACCCTTGAGGGCCATCTTTAGGTACATCTAGGGTTCTACCAAGTGATAGGCCTAGGGCAAGGTTAATCACCAAATCAAAACCTAATACACGCACCACGGCTTCCTGCACGTTGACAATGGAACCAGAAATTCCATAGTAAGGGCTGTTTGCCCAGCTGATCACTTGTGCGGCTAGACCTGGGTCTTGGCTGACCAGTTTTGAAAGTTCTTCCGTTTCGGCATCTGGGTCCATGCGTAAATCAATAATCTTTTGCGCGGTCTCAGGCATGGGTGGCATGTCTAACGTTTCTTCTAGGCGCTGATGAATTCTTAGCTGAGTAAAATTGCTTACCACGTGATTGATTTGCGATACATCGCTTTGTTCCCACTGAGCCCCTGGGATTGTGCTGTTGGGTACTTCAGAGCAGTAATTACCAATGCGGGCACTGGAAACCAAAGTTTGAAAGTCACTCATGGGGATTTGCAGTTGTTCAGAGTCGTTTAACGACATTTCAATTGACGTTAATTTTAATAGCGCTTCGTCCACATAGGTATCTAAGCCAGTGACCTGAGGTAACGCAGGAATGGCTTCTAAATTAAGCCCTTGTTGAATTTGTTTCACCTTGTCTCTGTCTAGCGGAGTGAGCTGGCGAGATGTGGCGCTGGCCAGTTTGTTTAAATCTAAAATATGGCTAGCAGGGTAAATCACTTGAATGCGACCAATGTCATCTTCAAGAATCGAAATTTGCGCCGTATTTTCAGATATTCCAGCCATATTAAATACCGATGATGTGGCCGAAAGAGGAGCATTTTCGGCCAGTGTATAGTCTACGTTCCAGTCGTCCAAAACCTTTTGAACTTTGCTTGGTAACGTCATGGCACCTCTCACTTCTATTAATCATAGTCGGTTAATTTGGGTCTGTAGGCCGCGCTTCAAGATTATTTGAAGCCGGCGGCGTCGTTTTTTAACTATAGAAGAGAAACGGTGCCTAAGCGGGAAGATTTCATGCAAATGTGAACTGGGTGAGGCATTTCAATCACACAGGATCAAAATGTTATTAGGGTTTAATAAATGGTGAGTAAAACGATATTAAACTTGGCCATAACGTACGTTTTCACCCAACCAGCGTTGGACGAGAGGGTCTACCACGCTAGGGGCTTGTTGTTGACACATATGTGCCCACTGCTTGATGTCGTTTAGTAAGTAACCGTCGTGTTGAAGGTCTGCTATGCGCATTTGCATGAGACCGGTTTGTCGTGTGCCAAGCACTTCACCGGGGCCGCGAATTTCAAGATCTATTTCAGCGATTTTGAAACCATCTGTGGTATCGCGCATGGCTTGAATGCGCTGCTTGCCTTGTTGCCCCAATGGGGATTGATATAACAGCACGCAGTGGCTTTCGGCTGTGCCACGGCCCACCCGACCCCGCAATTGATGCAATTGAGAAAGCCCTAAGCGTTCAGGGTTTTCAATGATCATTAAACTGGCATTGGGCACATCAACCCCCACTTCAATGACGGTAGTGGCCACTAACAAATCGATGTCTCCCTGTTTAAACGCCGTCATGATGTCTGCTTTCTCTTGGGGTTTTAAACGCCCATGAACTAAACCAATTTTTACGTCGGGTAATCGAGTTTGTAATTCTTGTGCGGTGACTTCGGCTGCCTGTGCTTCTAGGGATTCGCTTTCTTCAATTAGGGTGCACACCCAATACGCTTGCTTGCCGTCTGTGCAAGCGGCTTGAATGCGAGACATGATTTGTTCGCGGCGTTGCTGATCAATGGCGACCGTGTTCACGGGTGTTCGCCCTGGCGGCAGTTCATCTATGATGCTGGTGTCTAAGTCGGCGTAGGCACTCATGGCCAACGTTCGTGGAATGGGTGTGGCCGTCATAATCAATTGGTGAGGACTAAAACCTTTGCCTTTTTCTTTTAAGCTTAATCTTTGGTGCACACCAAAGCGATGCTGTTCATCGATGATGGCTAAACCTAAGTTTGAAAACTCCACGTCTTTTTGAAACAGAGCATGTGTGCCGATGACCATTTTTGCTTCACCATTGGCAATGGCATTAAGTGTGGCCTCCCGAGCTTTGCCTTTCACTTTACCAGCTAACCAAGCTAGGGAAATGCCTAATGGTTCAAACCAAGTTTTAAAGTTAATGAAATGCTGTTCCGCTAGAATTTCTGTGGGCGCCATCAGTGCCACTTGAAACCCTTGTTCAAGTGCACTTAATGCAGACAGTGCGGCCACTAATGTTTTGCCTGAGCCCACGTCCCCTTGAACTAGACGCAACATGGGAACACCACTGGCTAAATCAGTTTGAATTTCGCTTTCCACTTTCAGTTGAGCGCCCGTGGGAGAAAAAGGCAATTGAGATAATAACTTGTCACGCAGTTGGTTCGCAGTTGGTAATTTTGGCGCCGGGTCAATTTGCATTTCTGCGCGCATTTTTAACAGGCTTAAGTGGTGAGCCAGTAGCTCTTCCATAATCAAACGTTTTTGCGCAGGATGTTGACGTGCTTCTAGTTCAAATAAATCGGCGCCAGCAGGGGGGCGGTGCAAATACAAAAGCGCTTGACGTAAATCGGGTAATGAAAAGGGCGTTAATAGTTCGGCCGGTATTAAATCGTCAATGGCACGACCGCGTTTTAAATGATGAATCACTTGATCCATTAACTGTCGCCAGCGCGCTTGTGTCAGCCCTTCTGTGCTGGGATAAATGGGGGTTAGGGTTTCTTCAGTCGGTGCTGCGGATAAATCGTCCACAAATTTATATTCTGGGTGGTAGAACTCTAACCCTGATTTTCCTCGGCGCGCTTCACCATAACAGCGAATGCGCGTACCGATTTTTAAATTGTTTTTTTGTGCGGCGGTAAAATGATAAAACCGTAAAGTGACGGTGCCTGTGCCATCTTGCAAACGTACCGCCAGTGACCGGCGCTTCCCAAACACCACATCGGCTAATCGGATTTCTCCTTCAATAACCGCATCACTGTTTGGGTGCAGGGCTCCGATGGGTGTAATACGCGTACGGTCTTGATAGCGTAATGGCAGATGAAACAGCAAATCTTGAATATGCTGTATGCCAAGCTTTGCTAATTTTTCAGCAAATTTATCACCGATATTTTTTAACTCGGTGACAGGGGCCAAACCTAAAGAATGCTCTAAAATAGCTGGCATAAGCTGGCTGCTTGAGTGACAAGGTCAACGGCTTTTGGGCGTGGAAAGCTGGCGCGCCAAGCAATGGCAACGGTACGTTTGGGGGTAGGCTTTTTAAATGGGCGAGTTTCCAATAAGTTATTGGCATAGTGCTGAGCGCCCGTTGCACTTTTTGGTAAAACCGTGATGCCTAATCCTGATGCAACCATGTGCCTTAACGTTTCTAGTGAGCTGCCTTCGGCAATGGCTTTTAATTGGCTATTTTGTTGTTTAGCTAATGCGGGGCACATGTCTAACACTTGATCGCGGAAGCAATGGCCGTCTCCTAATAACAATAAATCACTGTCGGGTAACAGGTCTGGGTTGATTTGTTTTTTCTTCGCCCAGGCATGGTCATGGGGCAGCAGCACTTCAAAAGGTTCATCGTATAATGCCTTGGTGAGTACATCGGGTTCGGTGAACGGCAGCGCAATAATGATCATGTCTAACTCGCCGTCACGTAATTTTTTGCGTAAGACGCGGGTGTAGTTTTCTTCGATGTATAGCGGCATGTTCGGTGCGAGTGCTTGCACTTGAGGAATTAGATGGGGAAATAAATAAGGCCCAATGGTAAAAATCGCCCCAATTTTAAGTGGGCTGCTTAACTGGTCTTTGCCCCCTTCGGCGATGTTTTTTAACGTGGAAACATTTTCTAGAACCACTTGTGCTTGGTGAACAATTTGCTCGCCCAACGGGGTTAAATTAACCGCATTCTTTGATCGCTCAAATAGGCCGATTCCTAGTTCATCTTCTAATTTTTTAATGGCCACACTTAACGTGGGTTGGCTAACAAAGCAGCGTTCAGCGGCGCGTCCAAAATGACGTTCTTGTGACAGGGCAACAATGTATTTTAATTCAGATAACGTCATAGTCGTTGTTCACTTATTGTGACTGATTGGGCTTATTTAGCGCTCAAATTTCCGGAATCTCGTACAGCTTCTATACTGTCATAAAAGCCACATAAATAAACACAATCATAGGGCCTTAAATGATGCTGTGGTTTTAGCATCATGAATCAACAGAATGATTAGAAAGTAAGAAACATTCTGTATTACTATCCAGTGTGTAAGGCCTCTATCGTAAACTAACAGGGCCTTTGTGTAAGTAAGGAGTGCTAAATGGCGCGTATTTTAGTAGTGGGAAGTGGTGATATTGGTGGTGGTTTAGCCAAGAAGATGGTGTCTAATGGCCATACTGTTTGGGGCATGAGGCGCAGTGAGCAAGAAATAGGCGAGGGTGTGAAGACCATCAGCGCCGATGTGGCCGACGTTGAAACTTTAATCGACCGCATTCCTGAAAACTTAGATTATGTGGTTTACAGTGTTGCCAGCCCTGAATTTTCTGAAGAGGGTTACGATAAATTCTATGTGCAAGGCATGGTGCATATCATGGCTTTGCTTACCCAAATGCGGCAATCCGTAAAGCGTTTCTTTTTCGTTTCAAGCACCAGTGTTTACCCACAGCATGATGGCAGTTGGGTGGATGAAACCACTCAGGTTGAGCCTACCGCCTTTGCTGGACGAAAAATGCATGAGGCCGAACAAAAGCTATTAGACGGCGATTTTCCAGCCAGTGTGGTGCGCTTCAGTGGCATTTATGGTCCTGGTCGCACCCGTATGATCAATCAAGCACAATCTGGCGCTCACTGTGACCCAGAGCCTGATGTATGGACTAACCGTATACATAGGGACGACTGCATTGGGGTGTTAGAGTATTTGATTGACCAAGACTTGGCAGGTCGAGATTTAGACTCAATTTATGTGGCTTCAGATCCTAGCCCAGTTCCGTTGTTTGAGATTTATGAATGGTTGAAAGATCGCATTGGCGACGTTGAGCCAGATCATGATGTACCTGAAGTGACTCGCCGTGGTAGCAAGCGTTGCTCTAGTCAGCGTTTGGTAGACTTGGGTTATACGTTTAAATATCAAACCTATAAACAAGGTTATGAAGAG
>CAJXIT010000256.1 GCA_913054055.1 uncultured Thalassolituus sp. | reverse complement strand
GTCATCCTGCACCCAAAGGGCATAATAATAGGACGAAGTCCGTGAATCAGGATCTAAAAAAGAAGGTAAAAAACATGGGAATTTTTGAGCGTTACCTAACCGTATGGGTAGGCCTTGGCATCGTAGCCGGTGTGATACTGGGCAGCATCATGCCCGGTGTATTTGAGGTGATCGCATCATGGGAGTACGCCCATGTGAACATTTTAATTGCCGTATTAATTTGGTTAATGGTTTACCCAATGATGGTGCAGGTAGATTTTACCTCCATTAAAGATGTGGGTAAAAAACCCAAGGGTATCTTTTTAACACTGGTGATTAACTGGTTGATTAAACCGTTTACCATGGCAGCCCTGGGTTGGTTGTTCTTTAAAGTCTTCTTTGCCGATATGGTGGATGCACAAACCGCCAACGAATACATTGCCGGTATGATTTTATTAGGTGTGGCCCCATGTACCGCCATGGTATTTGTATGGTCTCAGCTTACAAAAGGCGATCCAAACTATACGCTGGTTCAAGTGAGTGTGAACGATGTAATCATGGTATTTGCATTCGCACCGATCACGGCTTTCTTGTTAGGCATGACCGACATTACGGTACCTTGGGAAACGTTATTACTATCCGTAGTGTTGTATGTATTTTTACCACTGGTGGCGGGCATTATTACTCGTAAAAAATTAGACCGCGCAGATGATCACTCAAAGCTAGAAGGATTTTTAGCGGCCATCAAACCTTGGTCAATCATTGGTTTGATTTCTACGGTGGTTTTATTATTTGGTTTTCAAGCGCAAACCATTTTAGATAAACCAGAAGCCATCGTGATGATCGCCATTCCGTTAATGATTCAAACTTATGGAATCTTCTTCATTGCCTACGCTTTGGCTAAGTATTTAAAACTGCCACACAATGTGGCAGCACCTGCTTGCATGATTGGCACCAGTAACTTTTTTGAGCTGGCGGTTGCAGTGGCCATCAGTTTGTTTGGTTTGCATTCAGGTGCGGCATTGGCCACGGTTGTGGGTGTATTGGTTGAAGTGCCTGTGATGTTGAGTTTGGTCTGGTTTGCCAACCGAACTCGCCACTGGTTTTAAAACCGTATGAGTGCACCCTGTGCGCGATAATACTTGGTAAGACATTTATAAAAAACCAGCATGCGCTGGTTTTTTTTGTGCCTATTTGTTTTGAAATCTTGATGCCTTGTGCGAGTTTAAAATTCATAGGGGAAAGGTATAGGACGGCATAATATATTACGCCGTCCTATGACGTGTTTCATGGAAAGCAGGGCGTAAAAGCCGGAAAGGCATATTTGCTAAAAATGACGGAATGCAGCATGATAGCTGGCTTATAAGGAATGATCGGGCAAACACGCCCTTAAAAATCATCACATGACGGCATAATATATTATTTGATCGCGTGCCATAGAATAAACTGTTAAATGGCTCATAAGAATTATGAAACACGAACTTTGGATAGAAAATGAAGATGAGCAAACGCTTTGTCTAGCAGGCCCACACGGTGACACTGCACGGAGCTTGCTAGAGTCCGGAGCAAAACTCATATGGACATGCGAAGCAGTGTCGCACTTCGATGCTATGACAAAGTATTATGAGTATATGGACTGGGGCGAGTACAAAAGTGATTACCCTGAAGAGGATAAAAAAACATATTCTGAGCGAGGCTGGGAGTAAAATGCATTTAACAAGTTTGGGCACAATCGCCCTGCGGGCTGGACGCCGCTAGCGCGGCGCCTGTGCCAAAGGCGTTACAAATTATCCGTAGGATCAATATCCAGCGACCATCGCACCTTATGAAATCCTTTAATCTCATAAATACCATTCAAACAATTCTGCATAAAATGATGCAGCATTTTTCGATTCTGGCAGCTCACCCATAACTGACTTCTAAAGCGCCCTGCGCGCAATTCCATGGGCGCAGGTAATGGCCCTAATGCATTTATGTGGGGAAGATTAAGGTTGGTTTTATGCCAATTAATGAGTTCGCGCACACGATGTAAAAACTGTTCCGCTTCTCGCGGTTGCATGCTGTCGGCACGAATCAGTGCTTGAAATCCGTAGGGGGGTAAGTGTTGTTCTTGGCGTTCTTGCAATAGGGCCAAACCCAGAGCGTGATAATTTTCTTCGCTTAATAAATGCAATAACGGGTGGTCGGCAAATTCGGTTTGTATCACGGCTTTTCCGCGTATGCTTTCTCGGCCCGCACGGCCGGCCACTTGTAAAATTAATTGCGCGGTTTTTTCCATGGCGCGAAAATCCGCACTGAAAAATCCACTGTCCACATTCACCATGATCACCAAGGCCACTTTGGGAAAATGATGCCCTTTGGCCAGCATTTGTGTGCCTACTAATATACAGGGTTCGCCATCGTGCACAGGTTGCAATAATGTTTCCATGGCGTTTTTATTTTGTGTGCTGTCACGGTCAATGCGGATCACTTTATTTTGTTGAAATTGATAAGCAAGGTGGCTTTCTAAGCGTTCGGTACCAGCCCCTAACGGTTGGATGTCATTGCTTAAACAACTGGGGCAGTTTTTAGGCAGGGCTTGTTTGCTGTCGCAATGATGGCAATGCAAGTGTGCGGGCTTTTGATGCAAGGTCATTTTGGCATCGCATGATCGGCATTCGCTGATCCAGCCGCAGTCTGGGCAATATAATGTGGGGGCAAAACCTCGGCGGTTCACAAATACCAGTACTTGGTGGCCATTATCTAGGGTGGTTCTGATTTGCGGTAATAATTCGTCTGCCAATCCGTGATGAACGGGCTGTTTTTTAATGTTTAAAATTTGCAGCTTGGGCGGTTCAGCATCACCGGCGCGCTGGGTTAAGCGCAGGTGGGTATATTTTTGGGTTAAGGCATTGTGCAAAGAATCTAAGCTGGGAGTGGCACTGCCTAAAATAATGGGAATGTTCAGCGCATGGGCGCGCATCACGGCCACGTCGCGGCCATGGTAGCGAATACCATCTTGTTGTTTGAAACTTTGGTCGTGCTCTTCATCAATGATGATGGCGGCCAAATTCGGCATGGGGGTAAAAATGGCGCTACGGGTGCCAATGATAATTTGCGCGCGATCAGCTTGCTTGTGTTGCGCAGCTAAAAGCCAAGCGTCTAAACGTTCGCGATCGTTCAGTTGGCTGTGCAGCAATAAAATATCTGCATCAAAGCGTCTGGCAAAACGCTGAACTGTTTGTGGGGTTAAGCCGATTTCGGGCACTAAAATCAATACCTGTTGTTTGGCTTCTATAAAGGGCGCAATGGACTGTAAATACACTTCGGTTTTACCTGACCCAGTGACCCCTTCTAATAAATAGGGTTGGAAGCCAGATTGCGAATGAATGATGCTCACTACTTCCGCTTGTTCTGGGTTTAACCCCAGTGGTGACTGTTGGGCGCGGCCATTAATGGCTTGAAAGCTGGGTTTTTCATGGTGCTGTATAAAGCCTTTTTCAGTTAGGCCTTTAATAATGGCTGGGGTAAAGCCCGCTTCTACCAAATCTTTTTGCCAGTGGCCCGCTGAATCCGATGTCTGCATGTGTTCCAACAGGGCCACTTGCCTTGGGGCGCGCTTGATCTCACTTGGGCCCTTATGATCCGGATGAATGGTAAGGTACGGCTGGGTGGTGATGTTGGCTTCACCCCCTTTGCGCAATAGCACGGGTAAAAGCAGCTGCATGCACTCACCTAAAGGCTGGTGATAATACTCATGCATCCATTGGCCAATTTTGTAAATCTCGTTAGACAGTAAGGGCTTACTATCAATCAATGTTTGAATGGGCTTGAGCTTGGCAGGGTCGTAGCTGGGTGATTGGTGTATGTCGGTAATCAGCCCCACTAATTCTCGGTTACCAAAATTCACTTTTACCCTTAAACCTGCTTGATAATGGCTCATGTCTTTTTCAGGTTCGGGCAGGTAATCGAAGGTTTTATTCAGCGGCACAGGTAGCGCAATACTTAAGTAAAAAGGTGCCGATGTCATAGGGTGTCTTAAGTCAGTGGGTAGGTGGTGTCAGTACAATATGCCCACTATAGCCAATTGTGGAATCAGATGAAAAGCCTTGTGGATAAAAGCGTAAGGCGGTGTTTATCGTATTTGTGGTCATGCTGGTGAATATATGAGCATGTTTAGGGGTAAATGCATTGTCATGATAAGGCGTGTTCTGGTATTATCCGCCCCCCTTGAATGTGTATGCATTCATTCCAGCGGTGCTTATGAGGCTCAGCTAGGCCTGAATATCAGGTTTAACAGAGAATAAGTGGCGGCAATTTTGGAAAAGCGAGAATTATTATGCAAGAGAATATCCACCCAACATACGACACACTAACAGCCACTTGTTCTTGTGGTAACGTTGTAAACACTAAGTCTACCAAGACTGGCACCATGCACTTAGACGTATGTTCTGCATGTCACCCGTTCTACACTGGTAAGCAGAAAGTTATGGATACAGGTGGTCGTATCGATCGCTTCAAGAAACGTTTCGGTGGTCGTGGTAAGTAATCTTTACTTATTAGATCGGAAACGATTTCAAAAAAAGGCGCTTATAGCGCCTTTTTTTATGCCTGCCATTTAAAGCTTGGCCACATAAATGCCGTGCTAGGAAGGAAATTGGGGTGGCGCAATTAGTGATATTGATGGGGTTGCATCATTGAGGTGCATTTGTGGGCATTTATAACGCATAAATTGCGGTTTTTCTTGGCTTGCGGGGTATGATGAGCGTCACTTTTGCGTAATAATACGCGGCCATCGCCTGACAGCGAACCAGCTTGGTTGTGTCCAAGTTTGTGATAACTAAATATTATGGAATTGTCAGAATGTCAGATTTCAAACAAGATGCACTAGATTACCATGAGTTCCCTAAGCCAGGGAAAATCAGCGTAGAACTTACTACTCCTGCTGATTCATCTCGCGACCTTTCTTTAGCTTATAGCCCAGGTGTTGCTGAGCCAGTTAAAGAAATTGCTGCTGACCCAGAAAATGCTTATAAGTACACAGCAAAAGGTAACCTAGTAGCGGTTATTACTGACGGTACTGCAATCTTAGGTCTAGGCGACCTAGGCCCATTGGCTTCTAAGCCAGTAATGGAAGGTAAATCGCTTCTTTTCAAACGTTTTGCTGGCGTTGATTCAATCGACATCGAAGTAGAATCAGAAAGCCCACAAGCGTTCATCGACACTGTACGTCGTATTGCGATCACTTTCGGTGGTATCAACCTAGAAGATATCAAAGCACCAGAATGTTTTGAAATCGAACGTACTCTTAAAGAACAGTGCAACATCCCAGTTTTC
>CAJXIT010000255.1 GCA_913054055.1 uncultured Thalassolituus sp. | reverse complement strand
CCAGAGAGCCAGCTCCTGCCTAGCAGCATACCCCATCTCGTCAAGCCCGTCTAAAATGGTAAATAAAGCCGCAGCACCCGGAAATTCATTATTCTTTTTAGCTGCCGCCCACGGAAAATTAATCTGGCCTACAGACTTTGCATTGTTTAAAAAGGGGTTGCCCGCGCGCTGCATTGGTTCTGGATAGCTATTAAAAAGTGTAGTTGCGGCCTTTCCTCTTGGTGCAAACTCATAAAAATCTTTAGGGGTATGATCAAATAGCTCCAATATTGCGCACTGATAATGAAGTATTTGCAAGTATGGCGTGAATTTTGACACATCAGTTTCGTCAATCAGTTTTAGAAGATCTCCACCGATAGCTGTCTTGTACCCTAGTCGATTTCCCAAAGTCGTTATCGATTGGGCGCATTCTAATAGCTCTGAATCACCAAACTCACTTTCCGACATTAAGCGATCTGATAGGAGTATCTCCTCAATGTTATTAGTGGTAACAACAGGAGCCATTTTCATTTTCTTTAGGATGGCTTCGACAGATCTTCTACCAAAACCTGCCGAAGGATTCATGGCATCTAGGATTTTAGAAATTTGAGCAGATGACATCTTCTCTTCATCTCTAAGTCGAGTAATCAACATTAAGTGACTTAGAAAAGAGCGGGCTTGCTCAGGTGAAACGAGTTGATTGTCTACTAATTCTTTATGTGCAAGTAAGTAATTGTTGGAGATTATCTCGCCATAATCTCCTGCGCCTTCAAGAAGAATTTGAGAGATAATATTGGAGAGTTCGTTTGTAGGGGATTCTGATTGATGCCATTCTGTAATTTGGCTTTCTATCCACTCAAAGTGCTCTTCCGTGCTTTCACCTAGAATGCCGGTTAACAAGCCCTCAAGCTTGTCTACACATTCGCTCTCTTTATTTAGATTAATAGGGAGCAGCATAGAGCGTAAGAGTCTACGATGATCGGCTATAGGCATTATTCGTCTTCCTTGAAAAATACTTCTGGTGATTCATTTAGAGCTATTGCAAGCTTGTAAATGTTTTCGAGACCGATGTTTCTTAGCCCTCGCTCACATCCACTAACATAAGTTCTATCTAAGCCAGCGCTCATGGCCAAAGACTCTTGGGATATGCCTTTTTGTTGCCTAATGTTCTTGAGACGACGGCCAAATACTAGCTTGTGGTCAGAATTGATATTTTTAGTCATGTCAGGCATCATAAGCTGGTGTAGACTATGAGACTACGGACTATGAGTCACATATTGACAGGAATAACAAATTAGTATTTTTATTGATGGGAGCATCTGTGAATAAACACTTTTCTGCTGTATCGCTTTTTAGTGGTGCCGGCGGTATGGATGTTGGGTTTGAAGAAGCTGGGTATGATATTGTACTAGCTAATGATATTGACCCCGCTGCTTGCGCCACTTACGACCTGAATCACAAAATTGATAGTATTTGTGGAGACCTTAGAAACCATCGTTCAGAAATCTCCAAATATAAAGGGGTAGACTTGGTCTTTGGCGGCCCTCCATGCCAAGGGTTTTCTGTTGCAGGTAAGATGGATCCTGATGATGAGCGAAGTCAGCTCATCTGGAACTATCTTAGTAAGGTTGAACTACTGAAACCATCTGTTTTTGTTTGTGAAAATGTGAAGGCGCTGGCAGTAAACAATCGTTGGAGTCTTGTTAGAGATAGTTTGATAGAACGATCTAGTGAATTAGGCTATGTAACAGCTTTAATTGTATTAAAAGCATCAGACTTTGGTGTCCCACAAGCTAGGGAAAGGATGTTTCTTGTAGGAGCAAAAAGAACGCGTAAGAAAGTCGCCGATGAAATGTTCCAATTAGCACTTTATAGCTGCCTAGAAAAGAAGAAAATTGCTCCGCCTACAATCTCTACCGTAATTAAAAGTCTCGGCCCAGCAGGTTCGAAAGGGAATGATCGAACTTGTTCTGCAATTATTACATATGCCAAAAACCCAGTATTAAGAAAAAGTCCATATGCTGGCATGCTTTTTAATGGTGCGGGAAGACCTATCAATCCTAACGGGGTTGCATTAACACTTCCTGCGTCAATGGGAGGAAACAAAACGCCTATTGTCGATGAAGATGAGATCTTTTTGGGTTCGAGCAGTTTTGTCGAAAGATATCATGCAGATTTATTGGGCGGTGCGAAAGTTCGTTCAGGGCTAGCACCTAAAAGACTTCGTCGAATTACTATAGATGAAGCTTTAGCAATACAAACTTTCCCTGCAACATATAATCTATCAGGCAGTCAAAGTGCAATGTATCGTCAAATCGGCAACGCGGTGCCTTGTGATTTGGCTAAAGTTGTTGCTGAATCAGTTAATGAAATACTGTCGTCTGATATACACTCATTTACTACCAAACATACAACCTAGCATACTTAAAATCGCGAGCAGCCTTCTTCGAATAGACGAAAGCTATTCTATGAAACACTGCGGTAAGGACAACGCTATTTTAAGAGGCGTATAACAAATTGCTGCACGCGGAAAAATTACTCGCTGCGCGCCCAATTTTCCGGTGAGCAAGGCGTTAGAAATTTATTATGAATAAAATCGAAGATGATATATTGGTTGTTCGCCAGCTAGTAGATTTTTCGGAAATGATTCTTCCTATAGAAGCAAGAAACCGATACGAGATTTATGATGCTGAGGGAAATCAGAAGTACTTTGCATATGAAGTCGGTGGCAGGCGTATTTGGGCTTTTTTACTTAGGTCATTATTATCTAATTACAGGCCTTTTACTATGAAGGTTGTCGATAGAGATCAACGCGAAATAGTATCTCTAGAGAGGCCATTCAGATTCTATTTTCATGGCATAAACATATACCAGAATGGCCAATGGATTGGGTGTGTAAGACGAAAATTCAATAACCTTAATAAGCATTACAACCTTTTTGATCATAACGACAATTTTATGTGTGAAGTAAAGGGGCCTATTTGGAAGCCTTGGACATTCAATATAATTCGTAACAGTAAAGTTTACGGAAAAATAAAAAAGGCATGGAGAGGCTTCTTTCAAGAGGCGTTAACGGATTCGGATAATTTCGGTGTGCAGTTCCCAGACGGTGCCAGCAATGAAGATAGAAAGATATTATTAGCGACAGTCTTCTTGTTGGACTTTATTTACTTCGAAGATAATAAGGGAATAGACTATTTCCCCAATATTCGAACTTGATTTCTAACAAAGCCAGCTAATTCGTAAGCGGGCTGGCTAGACTCGTATCAGTCGCCCTTAGTGACGGCCTCTAATCATCCAGCTTCTTACGTAACTGATAGCCTTGCCGTTGCACCACATGTTGTATCAACACTTCTTCATAATTTTTTTGTATGTTATCGAAATCTAATCGCACTATGTAAGGGTCGTCTGTTGCATCTGAAGGGTCTTTATTGGCAGTTACCGCGGCTACATGGGCTTCTGTGCGAATTAATTCATGATGCGGCTGTAAATACAAATTCACCATTAGCTGCTGATTAATGGGTAAGGCTTCGTGCCATGGAAAAGCGATGCCGCAGGCACTTAAGTTAGCCCCTTTCATAACCGGTTGACTGCCATCTTGATTATCTACCGATCGCAGCAAATTAATTTTTTGATTCATTAAATCCAATACTTGCGCCACTTTTGCATTTTGACTGCGTATATCCACCATGGCGTGACGAATCTGAACTTCTAAACTCATGTGAAATTCTTGATTCAGGCTTTCTTGGTCGGCTTCGCTTTCGTCTTCTAGTAAGGCAAAGCTAATGGCCACTTCATCGTCTATGCGAAAATACCGGCGGCGCTCTTCTTCTTCAGTCATTTTATTATGCTTCCTCCCAGCTAGAATACTTCGTCTGGATCTAATTCAAAATCTTCTGGTCGTGCATTTAATTGATCATCAAATGGTGATGCGCCGTTTTCGGTATCAATTTCGGGCTCGTCATCTTTGTCGATGCCTTGGCTCTTAACAATAATGATTTCTACACGACGGTTTTTGGCTCGGTTCTCTGCGGTTTTATTATCAATTAACGGACGCACACTGCCGTGTCCCACCACCATAAAACGGGTTTCATCCATTTCTGGGGCGATGAATAATTGCTCGGCCACAGCCGCGGCTCGCGCCGCACTTAAATCCCAGTTGTTGTTGTAGCGCCCACCTCGACCAAGAGGGGTATTATCCGTATGCCCTTCTACGCTGATGCGCCCTGGTACTTCTACCAATACTTCGCGAATTTTATCCAGCACAGGTAAAAAGTCGTCGGCCACGTAGGCGCTGCCACCTGCGAACGCGCCGTTCTCACGGATACGAATCACAATTTTACTGCCTTGGGTTTCTAGCTCCACTTGGCCTTTACTGATTTCTTGCTCTAGCTCGCTGGCCATTTCTAGGGCTTTGTCTTCCGCTTCTTCAGCGGCTTTGGCTTCCGCTTCGGCGGTGGATGTTTTTGGCACCACTATTTCACGGGTTTGCTTGCCGGTATCCCCTTGGGCTTCTTCTTGTGCGGTGACCGCGTCCTGACACAATACCTCTAGGGAGCTTTTGGTCACGTCAGAGGTTTTCTGTCGTATTTCATTAATTGGGGTTGGCTCTGGAATCGACGGGCTAAAGTGTTTGGCGATCACACTGGTGCCTTTGGGTGGATCATCGGCGTTGATTACGGTTTGCACACCAAACGCCATGCGCAGTTCACCGGCTAAACGCTTAAATTTAAGCGCATCCATTTCGGCAAACGATAACAGCAATACAAAGAAGCACATCAATAGCGACATTAAATCGGCAAAGGTACCCATCCAAGCTGGTAGACCTGGTGGTGGACATTTACATTCTTGTTCAGCCATAAGAGTTACTCTTCTGTGGTATCTATTTTGCGTTTACCTTCAGCTAAGTAATTTCTTAATAAACCTTCAATTACTCGTGGGTTTTGACCGTCTTGAATCCCTAGTACCGCATCAAGTACTAATTCTTGATTCATTTTCTCTTCTTCAAGGCGTAACTTCAATTTTGCCGCTAAAGGAATGGCAATAACGTTTGCCAGAAAAGCTCCATAGAGTGTTGTCAACAACGCGACCGCCATTGCAGGTCCGATGGATTTAGGATCATCCATATTCGATAACATCGCAACCAAACCAATAAGTGTACCAATCATTCCCATAGCGGGAGCAACATCAGCAAGAGCCATCAACATACCAGCTCCTTTTTCATGACGCTCGGTTGTTAAGTTGATATCTTTTTGAAGCGTTGCGCGCACCACATCAGCATCATGACCATCAACGAGCATATCAACACCTTTTTGCATGAACGCATTAGTAATCTCAGCCTCTTCCAGCGCTAGAAAACCACC
>CAJXIT010000254.1 GCA_913054055.1 uncultured Thalassolituus sp. | reverse complement strand
GCGCGCGATTAAGTTCTGATAAAAAACAACAATCGCGCGCAAGCGCCCTCCCACATTTATACATTCTTAAACACACAAAAACTCTCAAGTGAAAATCACGAGAGAGCTTCTATAGCGTCAGACATCCGACCTCTGACGTCCGACTATCGATTAAAGCGTACCTTCAACAGCGGCAACGACTGCTTCGACAGTAAAGCCAAAGTGCTTCATAAGGTCTGCAATCGGAGCCGATTCACCAAATGTTTCCATACCTACAACGGCACCGTTCAGGCCAACAAATTTATACCAGTAATCTTTGTGGGCTGCTTCAACAGCAACACGAGCTGTGATTGCGCTTGGTAATACAGACTCAATATAAGCTGCATCTTGCTTAACAAACTCTTCAGCACATGGCATAGAGACAACACGTACCGCTGTGCCTTTTGCTTCAAGTTCTGCTGCAGCGTCCATGGCTAAACCAATTTCAGAACCAGTGGCAATTAGAATCGCTTTAGGATTCGCCACATCTTTTAGGATGTAACCACCTTTGGCAATTTCAGCAACCTGGGCCGCTGTACGATCTTGATGAGGTAAACCTTGGCGAGAGTAGATCATGGCTGTTGGGCCATCTGCACGCTCAACCGCTGACTTCCAAGCCACCGCTGACTCAACAGAGTCACATGGGCGCCATGTATTCAAATTAGGTGTTGTACGTAAGTTAGTGATTTGTTCAACTGGTTGGTGAGTTGGACCATCTTCACCCAGGCCAATTGAGTCGTGTGTGTATACATGGATGGCACGTTGCTTCATTAATGCCGCCATACGAATCGCGTTGCGGGCGTATTCCATAAACATTAAGAAGGTTGCACCGTAAGCAACAAAACCTTTGTGCAGTGCCACACCATTCATGATGGCACTCATACCAAATTCACGCACACCGTAAAACACATAATTACCTGACGCATCATTGGCTGCAACGCCTTGTGCTTCTGGCCACAATGTTAAGTTAGAACCCGCAAGGTCAGCAGAGCCGCCTAAAATTTCAGGTAGCTCTGGTGCCAATGCTTTAATGGCATTTTGAGATGCTTTACGAGAAGCAATACTCTCGCCTTTCTCTTGGCATTGCTGAATGAACGCATCTGCTTTTTCAGAGAAATCAGCAGGTAAGTCACCAGCCATACGGCGTTTATATTCAGCCGCTTCAGCAGGAAAAGCCGCTGCATACGCTGCGAACCTGTCGTTCCACGCGGCTTCTTTAGCTGCACCCTTGTCTTTAGCGCTCCAACCTTCGTAAACGTCACCCGGTACTTCAAATGAACCGTGGTTCCAGCCCAAGCGCTCTTTAGTCAGTTTGATTTCGTCGTCACCTAATGGCGCGCCGTGGCAATCTTCTTTGCCTTCTTTGTTTGGAGAACCAAAACCGATGATGGTTTTGCAGCAAATTAGCGTCGGCTGATCTGGATTTGCTTTAGCTGTTTCAATGGCTTGCTGAATTTCAGCTGCATTATGACCATCTACTTTAGGGATAACCTGCCAGCCGTATGATTCAAAACGCTTAACCGTGTCGTCTGTAAACCAACCTTCAACTTCGCCATCAATTGAGATGCCGTTGTCGTCGTAGAACGCAATTAATTTGCCTAAGCCTAGTGTACCTGCCAATGAGCATGATTCATGAGAAATACCTTCCATCATGCAGCCATCGCCTAAAAATACGTAGGTGTTGTGATCAACAATGTCGTGACCCGGCTTATTGAACTGAGCGGCTAATACTTTTTCAGCCAACGCCATACCGACACCGTTGGCAATACCCTGGCCTAGAGGACCTGTTGTTGTCTCAATACCCGGTGCATAGCCATATTCAGGGTGACCCGGTGTTTTAGAGTGCATTTGACGGAAACCTTTAAGGTCATCAATGCTTAGGTCGTAACCAGTAAGGTGCAATAGCGAATAGATCAGCATAGATCCGTGGCCATTAGATAGGATGAAGCGGTCACGGTCTGCCCAGTCTGGATTGGCTGGGTTATGGTTCATGTGGTCATTCCATAGAACCTCAGCGATATCGGCCATACCCATTGGTGCACCTGGGTGACCTGATTTGGCTTTTTGCACTGCATCCATGCTTAAAGCACGAATCGCGTTGGCCAGCTGACGACGATCTGTCATGAAATGACTCCTGATCTACCTGATCTGTTAAAGGGCAAAATGGCCAAAAAAGAGGCTATTTTGCGGGCTCAAAAATTTAGGGGGCGTATTATCTCTGAGAATAGACCAATCATCAATCAAACAAAGGTAATTCAGGTAGGCAATTTGCCTGTTACTGGCTCTGCAAGTTAGTGCTTGTTTTTCTGTGGAGGGCGGTTAACCTGACTTTCTTTAGCCTCAACACGGATATGTCAGATGCGCCCTACTCTTGCCAGCCTATTATCGATGACTCTTGGCCTTAGCTTGGCACACATAGCTGTGGCTGATAGCGAATATGAAAGCTGGCTAAAAGCCAATAGTTTCGACGCGCAAGCTGCCCAGCAAGAATTTCAAGACTATATGGACGCTAACGACAAAGAATTTGTCGGGTTCTTAAAACAACAATGGAAAAAAGTTGAGCTTAAAAAGCCGATTGTATTGGATAAAACGCCTAAACCCAGCAAGCTTCCAGTAGCCAAGACACCTGACCCAAAACCGCAAACCACACCCCAAGTTACTAGCCCTATTGCCAGCCCCATTATTAGCAAGCCACGCAAACCCGAGCCCATTGTTAAAGTTCAGCCAATCAAGCCGGTGGTAGAAAAAATCAAACCCGCTCCACAACCTAAGCCATTGATTGAAAAGATCACGCCAGACCCACGAGAGCCCCAAATCCAATTTGAGTTTTTGGCCAGAACCATTTCAATGCCAAAAGTTAAAACCCGCGCTTTAGCATTCAACAGCAGACTAAACAGTAAAAGCATTGCAAAACACTGGGAGAGCATGGCCACCCAAAAGCATAAACACATTATTCAGGCGTTAAATGCACACAAAGCGAACCTAAATCTAAATGACTGGGCAGTGGCGTTATTGGCAAACCAATACAGCAAAGAAATTGGTTTATACAATGAAAACGCTCAGCAACTATTTACTTGGTTTTTATTAGTGAAATCTGGTTACGATGTGCGCCTTGCCTACAACAGCAACGCCTTTGTATTAATGCCATCAGAACAAGCATTATTTGGCGTAACCTACTTCACCATGAACAATCAAAAATACTATGCAGTAAGCTTTGATACAGAAAAGGTAAACGCGGGTCGTGCATACACTTATTCAGGTAAACATGACAGCGCCAATAAAAACATAGATTTTGCTAACGCCAGCCGCATCAAACCATCTAGCGCAATCAAATCAAAAGCCCTGTCGTTTAAATTTAACGGCGGTAAACACAAGGTGAATCTAGATTACGATTTAGCACTGGTACAATTTAGTAATACGTTGCCGCAAATGAATATTCAATACTATCCACAACAAGGTTTGCCTAAACAAACCGCTGAGCAACTGTTAAATCAATTAAAACCCTTGGTACAAGGCAAGTCAGAGGTTGAAGCAGTTAATCTGCTATTGAGATTTGTACAAACGTCTTTCGCATATAAAACAGACGGCCAACAATTTAATAAAGAAAATTACTTACTACCCATTGAAACCCTGCATTACCCTTACAGTGACTGTGAAGATCGTGCCTCTATTTTCAGCTGGCTAACTGAAAGCTTGCTGGGGTTAGACGCGGTATTATTAGACTACCCTGGGCATATTGCTGCAGCCGTTCATTTTAATGACAGCGTAGACGGCGACAACCTTCACTATAACGGGAAGACCTACACTGTAACGGACCCTACCTATATTAATGCACGTGTGGGTATGGCCATGCCGCAATTCAAAGGAAACAAACCAAAGGTGTTGAATTTCTAACCCCTATATCAATAAACACAAAAAAGCCCGATGTGCTGATCAGCACGTCGGGCCTTAAGTTATTCATTAGCTCTACTCACTAGGTAGAACGGGGAACCCACCCATTGCATACTCAGGTGATTCGACCTCTATTACACGCTTTTCCGGCTGAAACGCCACCATGCCGGACAGTACAACCCCTAGCACACCCATGAAAAACAACATTCCCAACATATTCTTTTTATTCATAACAACCCCCTCATTCTTATTATTTTTATCGGCTGTGCCTGCCTAATCTTTAAGGATTAGCTCAAATATCCCTTTTTCTTATCTTTTTTGCACGCTTGATTACGCAAGATTAAAGGCTCTGACCTATAATGCAATACCTATATCAAAATATTTTGATATAGGTATTGGCTAAGTCAGTCCAGAGTGATACCTTAGCTGCCCTATTGAGTGATTGATCGTGTCGAAATGTCTGTTTTAGCTGAGCAAAGCAACCACTTCCAAGTGGCCCTTGATGAGCTAACCGCTTTAAATAAAGCGGCGGCGGATCCACTGCGCCTGCGTATTTTGCTTCTGCTGCAGCAAGATAGCTTTGGCGTCTTGGAAATTGCCGAAATATTTGCCATTAGCCAATCCCGTTTAAGCCATCACTTAAAGATACTGGCTAATTCAGGTTTACTGACCACCCGCCGAGAAGGCAATTCCATTTTCTACCGTCGTGCATTAATCAGTGGCGATGATCTAGATCCCATTCGTCGCAGCATATTTAACGCCGTTGATAAATTACCAGAAGACACAGAAATGCGACTGGCTTTAAATAAAATTTATAGTGAGCGTGCAAGCCAAAGTCAGAGCTTCTTTGAAAAGCATGCTGACAAGCTCACCGATGTCACTGACATGATCGCCGGGTATGAACACTACGCTGCCAGCATCAACGAGCTATTAAATACACTGGCTTTGCCTTCCCAGGCAAAAGCCATGGAAGTCGGTCCAGGGTTAGGGGGCTTTTTACCGCCATTGTGTGAGAAATTTGACTCTGTATTAGCCCTAGATAACAGCCCTGCCATGCTCGAAATGACAAAGGATCATGTGGACGCTCAGTTAAAACAACAAATTGAATTTGTATTGGGTGACCCAGCCAGTGCCATCAAGCAAAACATCCGCGTAGATTTTTTAGCATTTAACATGGTGGTTCACCATATACCGTCACCCAGTGAAGTATTCAAAGAATCCGCCGCACTGTTAAACAATGGCGGTTATTTATTGATTACCGACTTATGCCCCCACGATCAAAGCTGGGTAAAAGAAAGCTGTGGTGATATTTGGTTAGGCTTAGATCCTGACGACATAAACAACTGGGCCAATGAAGCCGGCCTTACAACCTTACATCAAGTATTTGTTGGGTTACGCAACGGGTTTCAAATACAAATCCAGCTATTTAAAAAACAAAT
>CAJXIT010000253.1 GCA_913054055.1 uncultured Thalassolituus sp. | reverse complement strand
AGAAATATTTAAGTTATTAAGTTCTGGAATATCAACGGGAGAAATTGGAACGGAATTTAACTGCATAATTTTGAGACACTGAATTAAGCTTTCAAGTGTCTCCCTTTCAGAAGCGAGACGCAACCATTAAAGATTTTAGCGGCTAATGAATCCATTAGATTAGGGCTTATGTTTATGGCAATACACATCAATTTCAAAATCAAACGTGCTTGGGTCAGACACCACTGGAATTTCATCATCACACACATGACACTTTGGCTTTTTTTCATGATCCAGCCAACGCTTATAATTTAACTTACTTATACTGGCATGATTAGCAGCGTAACCAATAGGGTCCTGTAAATAGTCATAAACTTGATCTGGAGTTAAGTTTATATGCCCTATACCGTGCTGGTATACAACACTCATAATGTCTTGCTGAGACATGTCCTCAAGAAAGGTTTCAATTTCTGCTTCAGCATCAATCACTGGGACATGGCTCTGTGTCCCTGATAATTGTGTACGCAGGTTTTCGTTACTCACTTCAAGCTCTCGTAACTTCATGCTTAACTGCTCGTTATGACGACGCAAGACTTGTAGATCCACTTTATCTTCTGGTTTACCCCCAGAAGTGGCTTGCGGTGTATTGTTCAATTGTTTAATTAAGCGTTCATTCAATAAACGTTGACGTTCCACTTCTTGCTGCAAAACCTGTAGCTCGTTTCGGTATGCAGCAGATTCATTTCTTAACTCGCGCCTAAGTAAATCCGTATTATCTGTCTGATCCATTCCAGTAGGATCATCACTCAAAGACGACAAATCTAAAGCGTCCACTTGTCCGTCAAATTCTGCAAGATAATTGGCCATGGCGCTTTTAATTTGAGAGAAATGCCTAGCCCCTGGGTCCCATAAACTTTCTTGATGCCAAGAAATCGAGCACTGGCTATGACAAGCTAAACGAATACGCCCGCCCCCTAAGTTAGGGCCGCGGCCAGCCGTATTAATCAGCCGTTGCAAAGGTATACGCCAACCCTCTAAGCAAAAACCTTGCTCATCAAGGGGAAGCTTAAATAGAACAATGGATTGAATTAACTGATTTTGATTGGCCACCACATAAGCAACAAATACATTACCCTGTCGACCTGACAAAGGTGCTTCACGCTCAAGTATGGATTCAAATACATTGGAATCAAAGGTTTCACACACCTCTTTTCCATCAAATACACAATAGGCCGTAATGTGCCCTAGCATTCCATTGCTAGCGTGTTGATTGAGCGCCGAACTGACCATAACAATCCCCTTTTGTTTTTATCAGTCTAGGTCAAATTATCACCACAAGATGTGACTAGATTATCATTACACGATCACTTTTTATCCAATTTACGAATAAGGTGAACAAGCTCACAAATCCGTATTATGAGTTTTACATCATCCAAAAAAACCCTTCATTACATCGCTGTATGAAGGGCTTCGTGGTTCTCATTTATAATAGAATCAGCTCAAAAGCTTAGAGACATGACCCTATAAAAATACTAGATCGCTGACGCTAATTCCGTACCTTGTTTGATCGCACGCTTAGCATCTAGTTCAGCAGCTTTATCAGCACCACCAATTAGATGAACGGATTTGCCAGCTAATATAAGCGCTTCTTGTAGCTCTCGTTGAGGTTCTTGCCCTGCACAGACAATCACATTATCCACTTCAAGTAATTTAGCCTCGCCATCCAATTCAATGTGAAGACCATGATCATCGATTTTCACATAATGAACCTTATTCATCATTTGCACATTTTTATGCTTCAAAGTAGTACGATGAATCCAGCCGGTTGTTTTTCCTAAACCAGCACCCACTTTTGATTTTTTACGTTGCAGTAAGAAGATATCACGAGCCGGCGCTTCCACTTCTGCAGTGGCCGCTAATCCACCTGCACGAGCGACACTCAAATCCACACCCCACTCTTTCATGAATTCAGCTTTGTTCAAACTTGGGGTGGTTTTACCGTGCACTAAAAACTCAGACACATCAAAACCAATACCCCCCGCTCCCATAACAGCCACACGCTTGCCAACTGGCTTTTTATCTCGCAATACATCCAGATAGTTCATCACCATTGGGTGATCAATGCCTTCTAACTCTGGAGTACGCGGACTAATACCGGTTGCTAGAATGACTTCGTCAAAGCCATCATCAATTAAATCTTGCGCATTCACACGAGTATCTAAGCGCAAATTCACACCGATTTTTTCAATCATTTTACCAAAGTAGCGAATGGTCTCGAAAAACTCTTCTTTACCAGGCACTTGTTTCGCGATATTGAATTGCCCACCAATTTCAGCTGCCCCATCAAATAATGTCACATGGTGGCCACGTTCAGCCGCAGTGGTAGACGCAGCCAAACCAGCAGGGCCCGCGCCCACTACTGCAATTTTCTTTTTCTTGGCTAATGGCTGGTTCACTAATTTGGTTTCGTTACACGCATACGGATTGACCAAACAAGACACCTCGCCACCACTGAATACATGATCCAAACAGGCTTGATTACAACCAATGCAAGTGTTGATTTCGTCAGCCTTACCTGCAGCCGCTTTGGTGACAAAATACGGATCCGCTAGCATTGGGCGAGCCATAGACACCATGTCTGCCTGACCTTCTGCAATAATACTGTTTGCCACTTCAGGGTCGTTGATACGGTTTGTGGTGATTAATGGAATATTAATTTCTTTTTTCATGCGCGCCGTCACTTCTACAAAGGCTGCACGGGGCACACTGGTAGCAATGGTTGGTACACGTGCTTCGTGCCAGCCAATGCCTGTATTAATAATTGTGGCGCCACACTTTTCAATTTCTTTACCTAGGTAAACCACTTCTTCCCAAGTACTGCCATCTTGCACCAAATCCAACATGGATAAACGGAAAATAATGATGAACTTTTCACCCACCGCTTCGCGGGTACGTCTAACCACTTCTTTAGCTAAACGAATGCGGTTCTCGTAACTGCCACCCCAACGGTCGGTACGTTTATTCGTGTGGGTCACTATAAACTGATTAATAAAATAACCTTCCGAGCCCATGATTTCTACGCCGTCATAGCCCGCCTTTTGAGCAAGTAATGCGCAGGTAACAAAATCTTGAATTTGTTTTTCAATACCATCTTCATCCAATTCTTTTGGTGGAAATGGGTGAATAGGTGACTTAACCGCTGAAGCAGAAACCGCTTTATTATTGTATGCATAGCGACCGGTATGAAGGATCTGCATGCAAATCAAAGCGCCTTCTATTTCGTGAACCGCATCCGTTACTATTTTATGGTTAGCCACTTCTTCATCATCAACCAGAATGGCACCCCCTTGAACACCTACGCCTTCTTCGTTGGGGCCGATACCACCTGTGACAATGATGCCTACTCCGCCCTCAGCACGCTGACGGAAATACTCAGCTTGACGCTCCCAGCCACCTTTACGCTCTTCCAACCCAGTATGCATCGATCCCATCAACACACGACTACGGGCTTGGGTAAATCCTAAATCTAATGGTTCTAATAAATGATCGTATTGACTCATGGGACTCTCTCCTGCTCACTTTATTTTGTAATCATTATTTTTATTGGTTAAGCAACTAACAGTATCTTAAATCGTCGGATAGTTTATTAATTTACTATCTCTACTGGCGTACACATTAAATTTCCTGTTAATATTTCACCATATCCAACTTGAACAAATAGCTAGCCATGTACAACAAACTTGTAAAAGCGTCCCAGAGTGTTACATCATCATGAAATTGGGTGATATTTCTGTCAGCTATGTACGTGGCTTACTTAATGCGGTTGAAGCACTGGGAGGCGACCCTATTGCTCTACAGCAGCAATTTAGCCTATCAGATAACAAACTCGGCCAGCCCGATGGTCGTATCAGTATTCCAAGATACATGCGTTTAGGCTTTTCTGCGATCGAGCAAACTGGCCGACCTGATCTTGGTCTAGAAATGGGAAGAAATGTAAAAATTCCTTTTTTTGGATTACCAGGGTTCTTGGCAATGACCGCAAAAGATATCGAAGCGGCTTGTCGAGTGACCTCACATTACGAACGACTCTCTAGTACCAACTGTCGCGGCCAATCTAGTTTTTACATTGAGGATGGCAAAGGCATCGCTAACTTTTATTCCATCAGTCCATATAATGAATACAATTTATTTGTGGTAGACGCAGTACTATCAGCGCAAAGCAAAGTGATTGAATGGCTATGTGGCCGTGAAGGCGCCATAGAACGAGTAGAAGTAGAATTTGAAGAGCCAGCTTATGCAGTTGCTTATACTGATTGCTTTCAATGCCCAGTGACGTTTGGCCAAAGTCGTAATGCCTTGATCATTAAAGCTGAAGCCCTCTCTTGGCCGCTACTACAACATGATAAAAATGCATTTTTGAACCTGCAAAAGATTTGCGATGAAGCCCTAGTCAAAGCCACTCGTGATCGCAGTTTAAGTGAAAAAGTCATGGATGAAATTAGTCCATTACTGGAGGGGCAAACTCCAAGCATAGAACAGGTTTCAGATAGCCTTGGTATGCCACCCTGGACACTAAGACGTAAGCTTCAGGAACAATCCACGTCATTCCAAGAATTACTAAATGACACACGTAAAAGCTTAGCAGAAAGCTATATGCGAGATACCAATTTAGCAATTGGTGAAATTGCTTACCTACTTGGTTTTTCGTCTCCCACAGCATTTCAAAGGGCCTTTAAACGCTGGACTGATCAGTCACCAGGCCAATACCGCAAACAGCACAGATCAAAAACCTGAAGTAAAACAAAATCCTTCGAATAACTTCAAAAATTTAATAAGGGATTAGGGAAAGTAGATTTAATAAAGGAAGGGTTTTATCAAACCTAGCCTAATAGGCTTGGTCTGATTTTAGGCTCGTAAAAAGAATGTTTACTCACCTTTATTTTGCTAGTTAGTTAGCATTTAACGAATCCCTAACCGAAAGATTAGCCGTTGAAATTAACAAGCCTTGGTTAGATCATCGTTCTTTAAAGCTTAAAGCTCGGTCGCATCGTCGATGAAATCATCATCATCAAACTCTGTGCTATCGAGTAGCTCTTCTTCATAGTCACTCATAGTGTCCTCCTAGACATGTACTGATCCTATATGACAACCGTCATACTATTTAGTTTAGTACATGTTCAGCACAGGATATGGAAGATATATGACAGTTTTATGAAACAAAAATACGAAAAATGTATGAATTATATACAGAGCTTAGTGATTATCTAAATATTTGAATAACAGCAGCAAGAATTGCTTAAATAGAAAAGAATTAAAGTGGCGGACTGGACGAGACTCGAACTCGCGACCCCCGGCGTGACAGGCCGGTATTCTAACCAACT
>CAJXIT010000252.1 GCA_913054055.1 uncultured Thalassolituus sp. | reverse complement strand
GTAAGGATTTTGCAGCTCTTTACGCAAGGCGGGGTCTTTAGCGGCTTCTTTTGCAATGTTGGTCATACTGGCCACTGTGCCGCCACTGGCGCCTCCGCGAATTTTAGCGATTCGGTTAGAGACTTTATTGCAAAACTTTCCAAATTTTTCTTGGGCTTGTTGTTGTAAAAAATACACCCCCATATCGGAAGGAATAGAATCAAAACCACTGCAATGCACAATACGCGCACCAGACGCTTTGGCTTGGTCTTCGTATTTATCCACCATGCGTTTGTACCACTGAACCTCCCCTGTCAGGTCGCAATAATCCGTGCCTGTCTCTGCGCATACTTTAACTAATGGCTCACCGTATAACGCATAAGGGCCAACGGTGGATATAATCACCCGGGCTTGAGCGACCATCTCTTTCAACTGAGTGTCGTTACTGGCGTCGGCAATGATATGAGGGATATCATGGGCGTTATGTTTACTTTTTATTTCTTGAAGTTTACTTTCACTGCGCCCGGCCATGGCCCATTTTACTTCGCCATCGGTGCCGTACTGTTTCATCATATAGCCGGTTAGAATTTCCCCCACAAAGCTGGTAGCGCCAAAAATTACGATATCAAATTGTGTCGACATATTATCCTCTAGTCTTTTTATTATTTTTTGAATCATTTGACTGTATCAAGCTTAATCAATAATAAACAGAGCAGAAGGGGATTCTTATGAGGATAAAAACAGTTTATAAGTGGCGGCTATTAAAGACTATTATCAGGATTCATGGGCACAACAAATTAGCGTAATTGTGTGATTTCGAAACGTAATCCATTGGGTAGCGTAATCTGATCGTCGACTCCTTTTCCAAGTAAGGCGCAGGCCAGAGGGGTGTCTGGGGTAATCACTTGTAAATTAATACCTTCAATTTTTTGTGCACCACCAGCAGGCGCGATGAATACCAGTAAAGACTGGTCCGATGTGCGGGAGATTAAATTGATTAGTGCGCCTAGGTAAATCTCATCATCCATCGCAAATTCAGGGGCTTGCCAGTTTTCAAGCTTACTGATTTCCAATGTCAAATCTTGGATACGCCGACTTTGCCCTTCAGCTAGGTAGGCGTGCTCTAAACCCAGGGTATCGTATTGTGTTTCAGCTTTACTTTGTTCATGGGTAGCGCCTTTCATTGCTTCTTCGGCCGCCTGCTGAGCTTGCAACAAATCTTGTTTAAGATTGTGTATGATGCTCTGAATGATGTCAGGTTTGTCCATGGTTTGGCATACTTTGCTGATTTAAAGGGCGTTGTGTAATTGGATTATAGTGAAAATAAACAAGAGACTTCAATGATTGGTTTTGGGGATACTGAAAATGCGTGGTTAACTGTGTATATTGCGAACCGGCCCCCTTTAGATGAATATGAGTATTTAGATGAACTCAAGCCTCTGAAGCCCACAGAAATAGCATACATTGCTAAAGAAACAGGCAACCATTGGCGAAAAATATTTAACGTATATTCAAAGTTGGTGTTCAGTTATTTATCTCAAACATCGCAAAAAAACACTCATAAAAATACAGAGGTAACTTGGCAAGCCTATCGAGAGCAATGTTTATTGCAAACGGGATCTAAATTAAGGTTGTTATTTAATGCACCGACGCTTGATGTGATTCATTCAAAGGATAAGGCTTCAAAGTCTATTCACCTCATTATGGGTAAACAGTATGCGCAGAGTATCGGCTTCAATGAAGAAGACCATGAAGGCATGATTCGGTTAGATAATGATTTTGTAATCTGGCCAGAGAAGCGGTTAATCGTATGCCCATACTTTGATTATAGGCAATTAAGCAATAAAAAAATTGATCGCTTGATAGAATTGATGAATACCCTAGAACAAAATACGTGAATATTTTCGTACCAAATATGTAAGGTTTTTAATGATCGACTATGTAATGTATCTACTAATAAGTGTCATTGTATTATTAATTTTAGTGTTGTTGTTCAACCCTCTTTTATTAATGAATGCAGTGGCAAGTTTAAAAGGGATTAAAAGGCATAAAGATTTAACATATGCCAATGACCAACGGCACGATTTAGATCTTTATATGCCGAAGCAGATTGATCAAAACAAACCTGTGGTTGTATTTGTTTATGGTGGTGCCTGGGACTCAGGGCATAAGGATCATTACAAGTTTGCAGGGGTTGAATTTGCAAAGCTTGGTTATGTCACCGCTGTGCCAAATTACCGTTTATATCCAGATGCAAAATTTCCTCATTTTATTGAAGATGTTGCCCAAGCGTGCGCATCATTACCTGATCATCTATCAAACTTAGACATTCAAGTGACACGCATAAATGGGAATTTACCCTTGGTTTTGATCGGGCACAGTGCCGGAGCGCATACTGTGAGCATGTTAAATGCAGCACCAAAATATTTACAAAGTGCAAAGGCGAATGTCACGCTGAAAGCCTGTATCGGGATGGCAGGCCCTTATGATTTACCCTTGGATGATCCTTTAGTGATTGGCAAGTTTGATGGCGTGACTTTGCATGACATCTGTGAGCAGCACCCTGACGAAGGCCATAAACATAACCGCCACGATGCCAATCCCATAAATTTGGCTACCGTTGAAATGGCACAAACATTACTCATGCATGGTCGAGCGGATGAAACAGTGGGTCTGTATCATTTAGAGCGCTTTGCACAGCGGTTAGAAGAGCTAGGTGTTGAACATAAAGCCATTATTTATGACAAGGTTCCCCATCCCCATATGGTGGATGGCATATCTGGAATGTTTCACTTTATGAACCCTGTGTTTCAAGATATTCGTGCATATTTACAGAAGTTGGATTGATACAAATCTGATCTGGCTTTTTATGCCTAATTAAAGCGTGAGAGTAGTGATTAGATAGATTCTCATGTGTGATTGATTGCTCTATAATTCTATGACTTTCATGTATTTTTCATCAATAAGGACGTGATATGTTAAGCCTTATCGCCAAATTTCTAAAAGTGCTTAATAGCGATGCATCACCAGGGCAAGTAGCTTTGGGTTTTGCGTTTGCTTTATTCGTGGGGCTAACCCCATTTTTTAGTTTACATAATCTTATTATTTTATTTTTTGTGTCCGTGATTCGTGTGAACTTAAGCGCTTTCTTTTTAGCCAGTGCGGTATTCGCCCTGTTAGCATATCTGCTCGATCCAGTTTCCATCTCCATCGGTGAGTCACTATTGAATAACCCAGACCTTGTACAAACTTGGACAGCTCTTTATCAAAGTGATGTATGGCGCGCATTTAAGTTTAACCATACCTTATTGCTTGGCAGCGTTGTTCTAGCATTAATTTTATTCTTACCTGTTTTAATTGTGGGTCGCGTGATGATTTCACTTTATCGAGACAGATTAATGGCGTGGTTTGAAAAACTTAAAATTAGTAAACTGGTGAAAGCCAGCAAGTTTTATAAAGTTTACGAAAAGCTAGGAGCCTAATCATGACAAAATGGATTCGTTGGTCAGGACTTTTTGGCTTTGTGGTAACCGTTGTTTTGATTGTGGTATTTTGGCTCTTTGCAGCTGGCCCGCTATTGAAAATGGCCATTGAAAAATTTGGCAGTGATGCGGTTGGGGCACAAGTGAATGTGCAAGATATTAGCTTTGGGTTCAGCCCTCTATCCCTTACGGTAAGCGGCGTTCAAGTGGCAGATAAAGGTGCCCCAATGGAAAATGTGGTGAGCTTTGATCAAGCCGTTGCAACATTGGAACCGTTTCCTTTATTGTTAGGAAAAGCCATAGTTCCTGATGTGAAATTAACCGGTGTGGCAATGGGCACAGCTAGAAGGCAGTCGGGCGCCATAGATCCAAAATCATCAGAGCCTGAAAAAATTAAAGCGCCTTCTGAAGAATCCACTGCAAAAGAGGAGCAAACTGAGCAGGCGAGTGCTTCAGCCAATAAGGCACTACCGAGTGCAGATGAAATACTGGAACGAGAAGCGCTATTGACCGTTGTTAATGGCGAGGCATTTGAGGGTGCTTACAATAAACATAAAACAACGATTGATGAGGCGGTAGCAAACCTACCAAGTGAAAAGACCATTAAGGACTATGAAACTAACCTGAATAGAATCTTAAAAGGCAAGTTCAAAAGCTTAGATGACTTTAAACAACGTAAAAAAGATTTAGACCAATTAAGATCTCAGTTTAAACAAGACAAAGCGGCCATCTCAGCTGCTAAAAAAGCCGTAAAAGATGGGAAGTCAGATTTAAAACAAAAGTGGTCTGAACTAAAAGATTCACCTAAACAAGATTTAGCGAACTTGAAAGGTAAATATACATTAGATGGTGCGGGTGCAAGTAATCTCGCTGCATTACTATTTGGTGATGATGCCGGTGGATACGCAGAAACAGCACTGGGTTATTATGAAAAGATTCGTCCGTTAATGATTGATGAAGAAGCAAAGGCTGACAAGCAGGCGTTAAAGGAAAAACGATTAGAGGGGGAGTTTATTCACTTTGAAACGGATCGACCACTGCCTGATTTTTGGATTAAAACACTGACTTTCACAATGTCGCTTCCTGAAATGCCAAAAGGCAGTGGCTCGTTAGGGCAAGTTGAAGTGAAATTGGTAGACATTACCCATCAGCAAGAAGTTATAGATACGCCCACTAAACTATGGGCCACAGGACAAAACCTAAAAAATATAAATAGTCTAAAGCTAAGTGGTGTATTAGAGCATCGGAGTACACCAGGTAAGGATTCGTTCGATCTAGATATTGAAGGCTGGAATTTAAACGATGTGAAACTGGGCTTAGCCGGCCTGAAGTTAGTTTCCAGTAATACTTATGTACAAGCTAATGCATCGTTTTCATCGGGTGAAATGGACGTCGTAGGCAATGGGTTATTTAAAGCGTCTAAGTTTGATAGTAAGGACCGAACCGTCGTAGCCAAAGAAATGGTTGCTGCGCTTAAAAATGTTAATCAATTTACGGTTACTGCCTCTGCTAATGGTGAAATAACGGATCCAAAGGTAAAGCTTAAAAGTGATTTAGATAATCAACTAAATAAAGCCTTTGACAAGCGTATAGATCAAAAACAAAAAGAGTTAGAAACCAAACTTAAGAAAAAACTGAATGATAAGTTACTGTCTTACGCTGGCGATTATGAAGGTCAGTTAAAAGAGCTCAACTTAACGGAAGGCAGCTTAAGCAGTAAAACCAAATCATTGGAAAAACTTGGTAAATCTAAGTTATCCAGTTATGAAGATCAGCTCAAAGCTGAGGCGAAAGCCAAAGCTGATGCTAAAAAGGCAAAAGCGAAAGCAAAGGCTAAGGCGGAAGCCGATAAAAAGAAAAAAGAGCTAGAGCGTAAAGCGAAAGAAAAACTTAAGAAGCTATTTT
>CAJXIT010000251.1 GCA_913054055.1 uncultured Thalassolituus sp. | reverse complement strand
CTTTCCCTACACGACGCTCTTCCGATCTGTGGTGGCTGCGTTGATTTACATGGGGTAAGTAAAGCTTACCGTTCGGCCTGAACAGGAGCCTGCTAAGGTTTGTCGAAGTGCCATTCCCTTCGCTCGCCGCCTACGCTCGCAGCCTCACTAAGTCGAACGACGTACATGGATGCACTAATGCCGCCAGCACATGGATGTGCAGGAGCGGCCTTAGGAGCTTCTCACCCGACCGTGCGCGATATTGATTTAAGCAAAAGCTTCCAGGCATAAAAAAACCCAGCTAAAAAGCTAGCCAACTAATATTTTTAAAAAGGGAATAATGGTGCGCCCGGGAGGATGAATTGTACTTCAGTCGCAGACTCCTTTCGGATGGCCATTCTCTGCTCTCTTTCTCGCGTTGCTCGCCGCCTACGCTCGTAAACTCACTAGGTCGAACGACGTGCATGGATGCACTGCACATGGATGTGCAGGAGCGGCCTTGCGGAGCTTCTCTCCCGCCCGTGCGCGATATTGATTTAAGCAAAAGCTTTCAGGCATAAAAAAAGCCTGCGTTTATAGCAAGCTTTTTAGAATTAATGGTGCGCCCGGGAGGATTGACCATTCACTTCGTTCATTCTCGCTGCGCTCGCCTCCTACGTTCGCAGGCTCACTAGGTCGACCCTGAGGAGGTTCTCACCCATCCCACGCGCATATTTAGATTCAAGCAGAACCTTTCGGGCATAAAAAAACCCAGCTAAAAAGCTAGGTTTTTGAATAATGGTGCGCCCGGGAGGATTCGAACCTCCGACCCTCTGGTTCGTAGCCAGATACTCTATCCAGCTGAGCTACGGGCGCATCTTTGGGTGGCGAATTATAGGTAAACCAAAAACTTAGTCAACCTACGCCAAGTTTTAATTTTTAAAGTATTCTGAAAATAATCTAAGAATTAAATGGCGGAGAGAGAGGGATTCGAACCCTCGATAAGATTTCTCCTATACACCCTTAGCAGGGGTGCGCCTTCAGCCACTCGGCCATCTCTCCAACACGCGCGGCATAATACCATTTTGCGGAGAAATTAAAAGTAAAAATTCAATAAAATTAACGCTCTAGCGCCATTTTACCGAAAGCTTAATCTTCTGAAGGCTGATCTTTTTCTTTTTGAATGCGCTGATAGATTTCTTCACGGTGAACCGCTACTTCTTTCGGTGCATTCACGCCGATACGCACTTGATTGCCTTTTACACCAAGTACAGTCACTGTTACTTCATCGCCAACCATTAAGGTTTCACCAACACGACGCGTCAAAATTAGCATTCTATTCTCCTGAATACTGTAGCTGAAGCTTACTTCAACTACCTTAATCCCTGTAAGTCACTTACAGGTATCCTTTAGTTTTATTATTGACCAGCTTTGAAAAATTAAAAGCCCGATATCTGAGTTATCCATACTATTTTGTTATGGATAAATTGAACCTTGAGCTTAACTGGCCTGCTACCTAGGGTGCGATGGAATTCCAACGCGTTTTATTGCAAAAAGGCGTCTAATCCTTGACGCCTTTTGATTAATCTTAAGCTTCCTGCCTTAGATTAAGACTCTTTGTCATCGTCTAGATCAAACGCTGTGTGTAAGGCACGCACCGCTAGCTCTAGATATTTTTCGTCAACAACAACAGAAATTTTGATCTCAGATGTAGAAATAATCTGAATATTGATGTTTTCTTGTGCCAATACATCAAACATCTTACTGGCAACACCCGCGTGAGAGCGCATACCCACACCCACAAGTGATACTTTAGCAATGTCGTTTGCACCAGCCACTTCACGGGCACCTAGGTCTTTTGCAACCTTGGTTAGCACTTCTTCCGCTTTAGCATAATCAACACGGTTCACAGTGAAAGTGAAGTCTGTAGTTTTATCAGCCGCTACGTTTTGAACAATCATGTCCACTTCAATGTTAGCTGCGCCCACTGGGCCTAGAATTTTTGAAGCCACACCAGGAATATCTGGCACACCCATTACGGTTAACTTGGCTTCGTCACGGTTAAATGCAATACCTGAAATAACGGGTTGTTCCACGGAGCTACCTTCCTCTGTTGTGATCAATGTGCCGTTGCCTTCCTTACTGCTGTGCAATACACGAAGCGGCACTTTATATTTACCAGCAAACTCCACTGAGCGAATCTGCAGTACTTTTGAACCCAAGCTAGCCATTTCTAGCATTTCTTCAAAAGTGATTTTATCCATACGTTTGGCTTTATCCACGACTCTAGGGTCAGTGGTATAAACACCATCTACGTCTGTGTAGATATGACACTCATCAGCCTTCAATGCGGCAGCTAAAGCCACACCTGTGGTATCTGAACCACCACGACCAAGTGTCGTGATATTGCCTTCAGCATCACAACCTTGGAAGCCAGCCACAATCACGATGCGACCTTCATCTAGGTCTGCACGAATGTTGTCAGTATCAATGTCTTGGATACGGGCTTTCATATGGGCACTGTCAGTTAAAATCATAACCTGAGAGCCGGTATACGAGCGAGCCGGTACGCCGCGTTTTTGCAAAGCCATGCTGAGCAACGCAATGGTTACTTGCTCACCAGTAGAAACCAATACATCCATTTCACGAGGAATGGGCTGGTCGCTAATCGCATTAGCCAGACCAATCAGTCTATTGGTTTCGCCACTCATGGCGCTTACCGCTACAACCACGTCGTGGCCAGCGTCTTTGAATTTTTTTAGCTTGTCAGCTACACCTTCGATTTTCTCAACCGTTCCAACCGAGGTGCCGCCGTATTTATGTACATACAATGCCATGGATTACAGGCTCTTTAAGCGTTAATTTAAATTTGGTACAAATTTTGGGCGCTAATTAGACACTAAATGGCGCCAATTTGAAACACTCGTTTAAATACAACAAGTGATTCAATGTGGGGATTAGCCTTTATGTAGCGGGCTAATACCTGGATTTTATAGGGTTTTGACCACTTGAGAGCAAACTTATCAGCATCTAACTGCTATCGCTCACGGGGTGCACCCAAGGGGCATGAAAGCTCGTACGAGGGCAACCCCTGCCCGATTTCTGTATCAACCTACTGATTCACTGGTCGCCTGCAGGCAGCCTTCTACATCTGTTAGAGGTTACCCTTGCGACCGATTATCGAGCAATCAATTACAAGTTTGCTTCAGCAAACTTTTCAAAAGCCGCTAATGCCTCTTTTATACCTTCTGGTTTTTTACCACCGGCTTGAGCCATATCCGGTTTACCGCCACCACGTCCGTCAACGTATGGGGCAATCTCTTTCACGATATCACCGGCTTTCACCTTACCAAACAGGTCTTTGGTGACGCCCACAACCAAGGTCACTTTTTCCCCTTCGCTGCTGGCCACACAAATAACGGCACTGCCTAGCTTATCTTTCAGTTGATCAACCGCAGACTTCATGGCTTTTGGATCGGCAACATCTAATTCAGCCGCCAACACTTTCACACCATTAATGTCTTTTGCACCGGCCGCTAGATCGGTTCCAGCACCAGATGCTAATTTCGCTTTAAGCTGCTCAACGTCTTTTTCTAATTGACGTGTTTTAGAAACCGATGCGTCTACTTTATCCAATACGGTTTCACGGTTAGCTTTTACTTTTGCCGCAATGGTATTAATCGTTTGTTCTAAACCAGCAATGTAATCATATGCCGCCTCGGCCACTACCGCTTCAACACGTCGAACACCTGCTGCAATGCCCGACTCAGAAATAATCTTTAAGAAACCAATGTCACCTGTGCGTTTGGCGTGAGTGCCACCGCATAGCTCTACCGAAAAGTTATCCGCACCCATTGAAAGTACACGCACTTCGTCGTCGTATTTCTCTCCAAACAACGCCATGGCACCTTCCGCTTTCGCCGATTCAATGTCCATTAATTTAGTGCTCACTTCTGTGTTCACACGAATTTGCTGGTTAACTTTTTTCTCTACCGCAGATAACTCATCCGCCGTCATGGCTTCGAAATGCGCAAAGTCGAAACGCAAGCGATCGTATGTGCATAAAGAGCCTTTTTGCTGAACGTGCTCGCCTAACTGCTCGCGTAACGCAGCATGCAATAAGTGCGTGGCTGAATGGTGCAGTGCCGTTTGCTCACGCTTAGCTTCATCAACATTCGCGGCTAGAGAATCGCCCACGCTTATTGAACCGGATTTTACTTCACCGTGGTGCAAATGGTTTTTCTGTTCTTTGGTGGTGTCAGTGACGATGAATTCGCCACCCCCATTTTCTAGCAGGCCTTTATCACCCACTTGACCACCGGACTCGCCATAAAAAGGTGTACTGTCTAAAACGATCATGCCTTCGTCGCCAGCATTTAAGCTTTGTACTTCGGCACCATCTTTAAACAAGGCTATTACTTTTCCGCTGTCTTTTAAGTTGTCGTAACCTGTGAAGTTAGTTTCACCTTCAAGGTTTAACGTGTCGGTGTAATCCACTTTAAAGTTAGATGCGGCACGGGCTTTGTTCTTTTGCTCTTGCATGCAGGCTTCAAAGCCAGCCTCATCTACTTTCAAATCTTTTTCACGGGCAATGTCTGCGGTTAAATCCACAGGAAACCCATAGGTGTCGTATAATTTAAAAACGGTTTCGCCAGAAATAGTATCGCCCTTCAATTTACTAATGGCGTCTTCCAATAACTTCATGCCGTTGTCTAGGGTTTTAGCAAACTGCTCTTCCTCTAGCTTAAGCATTTTTTCAACGTGGGCTTGGTTTTTAACCAGCTCTGGATACGCTTCACCCATTTCTTTCACAAGGGCTGATACTAGCTTATAAAAGAATAAATCTTGCGCCCCTAAGATGTGACCATGGCGTAAGGCACGACGAATGATACGGCGCAATACATAACCGCGACCTTCGTTAGATGGCATCACACCATCAGAAATTAAGAAAGAACATGAGCGAATGTGGTCAGCAATTACCAATAAAGATTTGCTGTCTAAATCTTTGGTGCCGGTTACTTCTGCTGCGGCTTTAATTAGGCCTTGGAATAAATCGATTTCGTAGTTGGCGTGGACACCCTGCATGATGGCAGAAATACGCTCTAGACCCATGCCGGTATCAACAGATGGTTTTGGTAGCGGCTCCATGGTGCCGTCGGCCTGACGGTTGTATTGCATGAATACGTTATTCCAGATTTCGATGAAACGGTCGCCATCTTCTTCTGGTGTACCCGGTTTGCCACCCCAAATGTGCTCACCGTGATCGTAAAAGATTTCGGTACATGGACCACACGGGCCGGTATCACCCATTTGCCAGAAGTTATCCGAGGCGTACTTTTCGCCTTTATTGTCGCCAATGCGGATAATTTTATCTTCAGCCAAGCCCATCTTTTTGTTCCAGATGTCGTAGG
>CAJXIT010000250.1 GCA_913054055.1 uncultured Thalassolituus sp. | reverse complement strand
CGGATGAAAGTGAAGACAATAAAGATAAGTTAATTAAAGATGCATTTTTAGGGAATATCACCTCATTCCAAGGTGTGAACACTCCTGACGATAGTTATGATTATTACAGTTACTCAGCGCACCCAACTTCAGTGGAAGATGACAATAATGATGCGCTTCCACAGCCTAAAGATAGCTCTGCTCATATCTTCTTCTATGAGTCTAAAGCTGATCACGGGGCGCTTAATTACAGTAATAACTCTGCCATTAAAACTCGTGAAGCATTAAACAACGGCGACTTGTTCTTGTATTTCTTCTTCAATAAAGATGAAACAGGGCAAAGTAATAACAAGGTGTATTTTGAAGTGTTTACCGATAACAACCTTGATGAAGACGGTGTGTTAGTGGACCAAGTGATTCTAGCGGATGACGGTCAAGAGTTGGTATCAGTCAGTGCAAGTGATTCAGGTCAGCACTATATTGGTGATTACGAGTACTGGTACAACACAGACGGTGGTGTGATCGGACCGTTCCGCGGCGAAGAGTTCACAATTGCTGTACGCGCTACTTCACAGAGCCCAGTAGGCGAAGACTTAACCGGAGCAAGCTTCTTCTCTCGTGAAGGCACCGAATATAATTTCTTTAAAGACCCTAAAATCACCTCTTTTATCGTGACGTATAAAGAAGAGAAGCTTTGCGACTAAGACGCAAACAATAAAACCACTTCAAGCCCGCTGGTAACCCTTGCCATCGGGCTTTTTTATGGTTGTCGTTTTATTATAAGAAGTGTGCATGAGACGGCTGGATGATTCATAGTTTCCGACGTATCATTCGGGCTGTTAATTTTTCTTCAAGATATATGTATGCGCGCAGATTCCCTTATTGTTCTCGATTTTGAAACCACAGGCCTATCCCCAGATATGGGAGACCGCGCCATAGAGATCGGTGCCGTCAAACTTGAGAATGGCGAAATAGTTGATCGCTTTCAAGAATTAATGAATCCCGGTAAGCGCGTCAGCAGTTTTATTGAGGATTACACAGGGATCACCAACCAGATGTTGGCTGATGCTGACAGTTGTGAAAATGTCATGGACCGCTTTGCCGATTTTATTAGTCATAGCAATTTAATCGCGCACAATGCCTCGTTTGATAAGCGCTTTTTAGACGCAGAGCTTGAACGCATTACTCGAAACTACTCCGGAGATTTTTCATGTTCATTGCTGGTATCGCGCCGCGTATTTCAAGATGCCCCCAGTCATAAATTGGGGCAGCTTGTTGAGTTTGCACGCATTCCCAGTGAGGGCGGCTTTCACAGAGCCTTATACGATTCTGAAATGACAGCCAAAGTATGGATGGCCATGTTAGAAGACATTGGTGAGCGCTATAACGCATTTGATTTAAGCTTTTCGCAAATTCAAAAGCTGGCAAAAACACCAAAAAAGTCGGTGGATAAATTGTTAAGAAGTTGGGGTGGGTAAAGCTACTTGCCCCTTGTCATAATAGAAGTGAGGTAGCTTGTCCTAAGTTTGCTTAGGGAGCTGTCTGGTATCTCTCGGGTACATTCAAATCACAAAGAGATACCTATATTTTAGGTATGACATTCGCTATAAATGAAAATAGAACCCGCTATTAAATCGGGCGCAGGGGCACCCCCACACAACTTTAATTTTATTCCATACTCTTTGTACTAGCTGTGCTTAAGCAAAGACCCTAATATCCGAGTTAAATCATTTAAAGACCGGCAAGGCTCAACTCGTGAACAATAGGGGCGATACTCACTCATGATGGAATCACCACTGTCCCAGCTATAGCGGCCCTCAGGGTTTAACCATAATACTCGCTGACTTCGCTGATACACTTCTTTCCAAACCTGAGCCTGAGCTAAGCCGTTATTGTTTCTGGCGTCGCCCAGCATAATGACGGTGGTTTTATTATCAATGTCCCGCCCTGCTACGTCTTTAAAGTCTAATAAGGCTTGACCGTAATCTGTGGGGCTATTGGCCCAGTGATTCATGATATGAGTTAAAGCATCTTCAATGTCTTTTTTATCAAAATCGTCGGTCACTTCTGCTAGGTGAGAGGCAAATACAAAAGAGCGCACTCTGGGTAGTACATCTTGCAAGCTATACAGAAATAGTAATAAAAATCGAGCCACCTTGCTCACAGAGCCACTTACATCACAAATGACCATCACTTTGGGTTTATCAATGCGGGTGGATTTCCATTTTGTATGAAACAAAAAACCATCGTAGGCCCCGTTGGCTGCCAATGTTTTTCTTACATCGAGCAAACCGCGTTTTGTGACTTTTCTTCGGCGACTGTGCAGAGATGCCAACTGTTTCGCCGCTTTTTTTACCAGCTTATTCATGTCTTGATAATACGAATAATCAATATTGCTCAAGCGGACTTTTTGTAGTTGAGTGTCTCTTAGGTTACGGCCAATGTTTTCACTGAATAATAAGAACTGCTCTTCCACATAATCTTTTACCTGTTGGCGCAGTATTTGTTGTTTGTTGCGTAATTCAGATGTGAGTTCAGGTTGTTCATTATTATGTTCAAGTTGGGCCAGTTCTGCGTTTAAGCCGGCTTCTCCTAGTGATTGCATAATGCGATAGCTGACAATGCCTTTTTGCGTGAACATTTGCATGTTGCCAGCTCCGGCTTGCTCTGCGGCATTAGCAATGGCCATTTGCAAACTTACTTGGTCATTGCTGGCTAATTGATTGGCTAACACTGATTCTAAATTTTGGGATTCTAAATCTGAGGATTCTAGGTCAGCAGATTGTAGTGAGGGGGATGGCGTTGTAGCTGTGTCATTATATTCAGGATTAGGTTCAGGTACACTTGGCTGAGTGTTGTTATCGGGATCAGCGTTCCCGATCGACGCTTCGTCAAGAGAAGGGTTAGAAAAAAACTGATCAAAGCAGGCTTCAAATTGTGCCAAATGTAATTTGTTTTTGGCCAGGGTCATGCCTAAACCTGACTTTAATAACTCAGGGTCGTGAAAGCCAATGAGCTTAGCCGCATTTAACGCGTCTAGGGTTTCCGCTGGGGATATAGGTAGCCCAGCGTGGCGTAAAGCATGAATAAAATCCCCAAGCATTTTTTGCATATTAAGGGCGCTTCATTTTTTGCAATAACTGATGGATTTCAGGTTCGACCACTTCAATGTCTTCTTGAAACTTTAATAGCAGGTTGAGAGTTTGCTTAATCCAGTTATGATCAAGTTCATTCACATTCAGCAGTAATAGTGCTTTTGCCCAGTCAATGCTTTCGCTCACGGCAGGGACTTTTTTCAACGAGAGCTCGCGCAGCTCGCTAATAAACTTCACCATGTCTGATCTTAGGCTGGCATCCATTTCAGGTACTTGTACCGAAATAATTTCTTGTTCAAGTTTAGGGTCAGGAAAGGGTATGTATAAATGTAAGCAGCGGCGTTTTAATGCATCGCCTAATTCACGGGTGTTATTACTGGTTAAAATAACAATGGGTTTAGATTCTGCTTTTATGGTGCCCATTTCTGGGATAGACACCTGATAATCTGAAAGCAATTCTAATAAAAACGCTTCAAATTCTTGATCCGCTTTATCAATTTCATCAATGAGTAAAATGGCCCCGTCTTTTTCTTTTAATGCTTGTAAAAGCGGCCGTGGCTCTAAGAATTGCTCTGAATAAAAAATATCCCCAAACTGATGTAAGCGGGTTACGGATTCATCCAGCCCTTTGGCCCCGCGCATAACATCCCCTAGCTGATCTTTTAATAGCTGGGTATATAAGAGTTGCTTGCCATACTTCCATTCGTATAAGGCTTTGGCTTCATCTAGCCCTTCATAACACTGCATGCGAATCAAAGGTGTATTTAGATATTCACTGGTTTTTTTGGCCAACTCGGTTTTCCCCACACCTGGTGGGCCTTCAATCAAAATGGGTTTTTGTAGCTGGCAGGCAAGGTATACCGACATGGCAATGTCATCACTGCAGATATAGCCCAGCTGTTTAAAGCTGTCTTTAATAATCTGGGGTGATGCGATCTTTTCGCTGTGTTTGATAATCACAGGGTATCCTATTGATTCGCTTTTGATACGTTCACAATATCATACGTATTTGAACAGGGCTGCACAGTGACATTTTTGGTCAGGGAATTGGCTTAAAGTTTTATCTAGGCAGTATTTTCATCAAATATTGGTTAGAATAATCCGCTTTAACGTATTTAAGGACTGATCATGCCTCCTCTGTTTATTGTCGCGGTTATTGTTGTCATCGTATTTTTTACTTGGTTACGAATCCGAGGTAAAAAAGCCGCAGCGGGTGCCATTGCTGAAGGCAATGCCTTTTTAGCGAAAAACAAAAATGAAGATGGGGTGAAAACCACATCATCAGGCCTACAATATCAAGTATTACAAGCCGGGACAGGTACGGATCATCCGGGCCCTAAAGCCAATGTGACCGTGCATTATCATGGTACTTTATTGGACGGTACGGTATTTGACAGTTCGGTTGATCGTGGGCAATCCATTAGCTTTGGTTTGAACCAAGTGATTCCCGGTTGGACCGAAGGCGTGCAACTTATGGTGATTGGTGAAAAAACACGTTTTTATATTCCAAGCCATTTAGCGTACGGAAATCGTGCAGCGGGTGCCATTAAGCCCGGTTCTACGTTGATTTTTGATGTGGAATTATTGGCATTTAGCTAATTCAGAAATCCATATATTGTTTAATTAGGGTGATATAGGTTTAACAAAACTGTTTATGCTGCCTTTGGTGTATCACCCAAATTATTCTTGTCCGTTTCCAGAGAATCATCGCTTTGTGATGAGTAAGTTTGTGCGGTTATATGAATATATTTGCGCACAAGGCATAGTTGATGAACAGCATCGAAATCTATATCAGCCAAGCACGGCTGCTTTGCATGAACTATCCATCGCCCATGACCTTTCCTATTTAAAAAATCTATGTGGTAATGATGTTGATCAGCGTGAATGGCGTCGAATAGGCTTGCCATGGAGTCAAGGCTTGCTTGATCGTACCTTAACCGCACCCAATGGCACATTATTAGCCGCAAACCTAGCATTAGAAAAAGGATTGGCCTGTCATCTGGCAGGGGGAACTCACCATGCTCATTATGATTTTGGTTCGGGTTTTTGTATGTTGAATGATCTTGCCTATACCGCAAAGTCATTACTGGCGACTAAGCAGGTTGATAAGGTTTTGATCTTTGATTGTGATGTGCACCAAGGGGACGGGACCGCGTCCATATTGGCTAGTGAAGCCAATGCGTTTACTTGCTCTATTCATTGTGAGAAAAACTTTCCGTTTAGAAAATATAAAAGTGACCTTGATGTGGGGTTAGAAAACGGATTGGGTGATGCCGACTATTTAGCGGTGGTGATGGAAACCTTGAATG
>CAJXIT010000249.1 GCA_913054055.1 uncultured Thalassolituus sp. | reverse complement strand
TCTAAAAATTCTTGATACAACCCCTTTTGATCATCCGAAGCGTCAACCCCCCCAAACATATCCATGGATGCATCTTGCATGCGCTGATCTTGCATCTGCTGATCCAACTTATGAACACACAAGTATCGGCCACGGCCTTTTGCCAAAGCATAGCCAAATTGCAAGCCACTATGTTTCGCCACATCAGGTATATCTTTTTCTACTAACTGTTCTTGTAAGGCAACCGTAGCTGTAGAGATAATGATTTTTTTATCTAAGTCTGCGGCCAAAGGAATGGTCGATATTAGATAGGCCAGTGTTTTACCCGTACCAGTCCCCGCCTCTACGATACACACAGGGTTTTGTGAAATTCGATTACCATCACCATCTTCAGTAATCGCCCCCATTGTCTTTGCGATGGCAGCAATCATTTTCCGCTGACCCATGCGTGGCCGCAAAGATTTCTCTTTCAGGATTTTACTGTAAGCAGTTTGAATATTGGTTTTAGCGTCATTACTTAGCATGATGAGTAGACACCCAAGTAATACCTTTAGGTAATTCCACTAAATGGTTTCCTACTGATATGACAATGCCATCAGCATTGATGTGTTTAAGAATGATATTTGAATCAATGTAATCGCCTTCAGAATAGGCCTGCCCATTTATAACGACCGAACTATAGTCTGAGACACTGGAGTACATATGGCTTTCTAAACTGAGACTAGGAATTAGATTCAAAACAGGCTTTGAGAGTTGCGCCAATGATTTTGGTTTACTTAACAGCCCAGTTTTATCCATGGTATTAACAGACTGAGAATCACTATCAGCCAATTCTTTGGCTGTTAAAATCTCACTATTATCGGTCGATTGAATAAATAACGAACCCTCCTGCTGATCGATCACCTCCGTTTCAATAGGAGCAATAATTAACCGACTTTCATCTGCTTCCTGTTCTGAAGGAATTAAATCTAAGTCACTGAAGAACATTATCTTCCCTACCGTCAACACCAACAATGAAATAACCGTGACTACTAGCCATGACGGTAAGCTGGCTGCATTATTTATTTGAGCAACCCTTTCATCGTTAACGCCTACCTCCAGCTTTGATCTTTCTTCTTCTGCTTTCTTTAAGGCTTTCAGTAAATACGACATCACTCACCACCTAAAGATTGGTCTAGTAACTTTAAACTTATGAGGGTTTGTAGACCAATCACTCCATCCACCGTTAAGTGATAGTCCTGCTGAAACTGACGAACACGCTCCTCTAGCACCGCATCGTAAATACGATCATTTATAAACGCACTATTGTTAACAGAATCTGGTTTAATAACCTGCCAATGAGCAATGTCTGTAGTCACGTCATCCACAACCCCTGATTGCACCCAGCGCTCAAGTACCGTTCGCACCCAAGGAATAACACCGTTATTAGCATTAGGTTTGACCGCTAGCAATTTAAATGGTCGATCTTGCACCACTCGGGATTGAACCAACCCCACTTGATCTAACCGTCTATTCCAGCTTACCCACTGCCCACCAACTTTAACTAAAATACTTTCATCCTGTATCAAGGCAGCTGGCAAATACCCTTGCCAGCAACCAGAAGATTCAAAGCAACTTTCAAAACCAGAAGCACTTGAAGTCGTTATTAACTCCCTAAGGTCTAGCATGGATTTAGGTAAAAGTGATTCAGACTTATTGACATTAAGACTGATAAAAACTATGACCAGTAAAATAGGTATAATAAGCATCCATTTTTTACTAGGGGTCTTCACGGGTTCAGGAAGTACTTCTTTGGCAGCTTGATATACAACAAATGGATTAATATTTTGCCTTCCCAGTGCATACCCTCCCATTAAGCTGCGGTCCGCAATCACATTCACTAGGCGTGGTACACCTCCACTTAATTTATGTAACAGCCATAACGCCAGCGGCGAAAATAAATTACTCGAATTTCCAGCAACCTGAATCCTGTGATTAATGTAATCAGCGACTTGACTACGATTTAAAGGTTTTAAATGAAAGCGCGCGGTGAATCTTTGATTCAATTGCCGAAGATCATATTGCTGTAATCTATTTTTTAGCTCAGGTTGGCCCAGTAAAATAATTTGTAAAAGCTTATCCTTATGGGTTTCTAAATTGGTTAGTAACCGAATAAGTTCTAGAACCTGAGTATCTAAATGCTGAGCTTCATCAATAATCAGAACACTGTATCCACCCTGGGAGTACACGCCCAGTAAAAACTCGGTCAAACGTTCAATTAAATTAAGCTCTTTATCAGTCGCTTGAAATGGCACGTCAAACTCACGACAAATCAACTGAAGCATTTCAAGACGATCTAACTGAGGGTGCAGAATAAGCGCTATTTCTGTATTTTGAGGAACATGATTTAACAAGTATTTGCATAAAGTAGTTTTACCCGTCCCTACTTCACCTGTCAGCAGTACAAAACCACCGCGGTGCAGCATTCCGTATTCTAAAGCTGCCAACGCATCTTGATACTGGCCATTCGCATATAGGAACTCAGGGTTTGGAGCAATCGTAAACGGGCGCTGATTAAGCGAGAAGTGGTTTTCGTAAATCATATTCATTTAGTTAATGGAAATTCCATTGTGCTCCCATATTTATTTGCCAATTATGAGCCCTATGATAATTAAAGTCATCGAACGACCAGCTTATTGCCAACAGTCTACCCTCATAGCCAACAAGGTAGGCTTGATTGATCACATCCATCGCAACCTTAGCTTGTTGCAACTGCCCTTTAATCCACAACGCGTTATGGCGATTGTACTCTAAAAATTCCGCCTCAAACTCCATGGATTTGTAGCGCTGGGTAATCCCTAAGCTAATCTGGTGAGGCATTGCCTGAGTAAATGCCAGCCGCTTGGTATTCAACACGCATAATTCACCCTGTGGTGTTGGCCTTGCTACACAACCCTGATCTTGATTGATTTCATGCCAATACATGCGGTAAAAAACATCTTCCGCCCTTAAAAATAAATCCGTGTGCTTATTAAGCTCATAATAGATATTGAAATCTAAACTATGTCCATACCCGTTTGCATCAGGCTCATCACGGTCAAACAACTGATTATAGTCATAGTAGTAATCTAATTCGTATTGATACTCATGAGACCCACTATCTAAAACACGCCCCTCACCTTCAAGAGTGGCTGACTGCACCTGCCTACCTTTGTGCCCATAAGCAGACACCTGAAATCTTAAAGAGGGTGTTATACCACCTGTATGCTGAAGGTATAACGAATCTGAAGAATGCGCATTTATTTTAAGTGATAGGGGGTATTCGCCAGCAGCAAGCTGCTGATTTTCTAGTTGGCCGTAAAAAACGGCCGTTTCATGAGTAAAATCCAACAAGTAATAAACGCGTCTTTGTACTCCCACAGCCCAAGCATTGGAAGCTTGAAACCAGCTCCCCATTACCCCTTTACCATAGGCATAGCGCCCATGGTCGTTAGACTGCCAATCCCCATGTAAATCCTGCAAATAAACCGCAGGGCTATTCAATTCGACATCAAAATAAAAGCCAAGCTGTTTAGCTTGGCTTTTATTTGAAAAAACAATCAATAAAAGTATGCAAAGTCGAATCACAACAATTGCCAAGACCCATCTATGTAGCGAATAACATACAGATCGCCCTCTTTTCTTAAGCTACCCAGTAATTGCCCATCATATCGAATCGAAGCCATTGGCTCATCTCGGTCTTGATCGTAATAAATGGTCTCACCCGAAACAGTATCCACATCCCCATAATCAAAACCAAAAACGGTAAAGGTGACATTTGCATCTTGAATATAATAAATCAAAGCATCTTGATCGACCGCTGACTGACCAACCGCAAGCCAGATTGAATTATCACCATAGGGAATTAAGCCATCCACACCAATGAATGAACTTGAATCGCCACCGATGTAACCATGGGTCAATGAAAAACCCAGCGTGACATTTTCCATATCAACCGCTGACCCATTTAATATCATCATGGCAGTGGGTCTTTTATCACCGCTACCATCTACAAATTTACTGGTGAGTCGCAAGTAAAAACTTTCAATCCCTAAGCGCTCTACGGAATCCAGCGTAATATCAAAACTTTGCGAGTCAGTAAAACTCCCTCCAAGAACCGAATAATCAATTTCATAAATGCCGCGCCCATCAATCTTCACTTGAGATAGGCAACTTTCAGATTGCAGGTAATTAAATGCCTCGATTATAGTTGCTGTACCTTGGGAATAACTTGTACCACAGCCAAGTGAACTAACTTGCAATGCGGCTTGGCAACCCCAAACGTCACCCACACGATTACACTGACGAGCAACTTCCGTGGTTTGCGTCGAATCGGTTTTAAAAATCACCAAAGCTGTCTCCCCGCCTGGGTATTTCAATGTTCCTAGCTTAGCCGTTGCCGAGTTATCAATATTCAATAGTTCTTTAAGTAGATCGTATTCATCACCCCAACTGGCGTATAAACCGCGATCAAAAAAAGTAACCGCTTCATCTCCCGTCAAAGTTTGAGGAGTATCGATTTCTGCTTGAGAGATGTTAGCCGGCAAGGTGAACCACCCTCCCTGATTCTCTATAAACGCAGACGCGTCCCCCTCGAAATTTGCATAACTTTTAAACGAAGCTGTATCAACATTCATCTCAATATCAGGAAAGCGGTTTGGAGAATAATAAGTCAAAGCATTTTCACTATTTAATGTAAACCTCATATCCATAGAGTCCCCCGTTTCACCGCCTTCTTCAGAAAATTTACCACTGATATTGGAAGAAAGAATATTGTAGTGGAATTCAGAAGTGCCGTTTACTAGACTCACTTGATCTCGGGTACCCACTAAATCCACATTAAATTCAGAGGTTTTAAACTGATATTCAGGGGTGGTCTTTGAAATCAACAGTAATTCAGGGATAGATAACACAACACGAGAAACTTGAGGCGCCTGTCCACTGGCTAACACTTCATCCAGCCAAAAAACAACGGTAGGTAATGCACCATCGGCTGACAGTAGATCTATCTCCCCTTCTGCAGTTTCAATACTTGCCTGTGTAAAGCTAAACGTTTTTATTCCTTCCTCTTGTGTCAGGTCAGAATTAAATTCGCCTATTAAATTGAGACGGGAATAAGCATGAACATCTCCGTCAAAATCTGCATTACCGCTGGTATTGATGGTAACTCGGTCATTTTCCGTATCAAAAACCACACCGCTTAACGCATGTATGTCGTGAGCAGCATCACAATCATCAGGCCGAATACATGTAAGTCCGTACTCAGCCGCTTTAATTATTGGTCGCAATAAATTTTTCATAACTGGGGACAATGCTTGATTATATTTAGCCCACTCATCTTCTGTCGCTAAAATTTCAGTGGCAACAGCGTCATCAAAAAATGCCGAGTACTGCATATCCCCACTG
>CAJXIT010000248.1 GCA_913054055.1 uncultured Thalassolituus sp. | reverse complement strand
GAACGATTGCAAATTTGGCGTCCATGGCAGTAAAACTTCCAGAAATAGTTTTCATATTTTTAGTTCCTAAACTGTTTAAATATTTATTATCGTAAAATTCTTAAGGTTTATTTATTGTTTGGAATGTATTCCACAACTTCTAAATTAAACCCTGAAATACCTGTGAACTTCATTGGGCTACTTAATAGGCGCATTTTGCTTACGCCCAAGTCACGTAAAATTTGAGAGCCCGTACCAATGGTGACGTATGCTCCTGAGCTGTCTACATCGGTAGTACGAACCGGCTTTTTACGGCCATAAAATGTTTCGATAGATGTTAATACATCTTCTTTTTCACCGGCGTTTAGCATCACTAATGCACCGGCATCAAATTCGCTAATTTTTTCTAAAGCGTTTGCCAAAGACCAGCTTTTTGAATTGGGCACCACTGCGCCTAACAAATCACGTAACGTTTCTGCCGCTTGAACACGTACCACTGGGGTTTCAGATTTTTCAACATCCCCTTTGGTCAGCGCTAAATGTGTATCACCGTTAATGGTGTCTCGGTAAACATGCAAATCAAAATCGCCGTGTACCGTTTCCATTTTATCTGTACTGATTTTTTCGATGGTTTGCTCGTTGGCCATACGATATTGGATCAAATCGGCAATGGTACCAATTTTAATATCATGCTCTGCAGCAAACACTTCTAACTCAGGACGGCGAGCCATGGTGCCGTCTTCGTTCATGATCTCAACAATACAACCTGCTGGCTGTAAACCCGCTAAGCGAGCCAAATCACAACCCGCTTCTGTGTGCCCTGCACGGGCCAGTACACCCGCCGCTTGTGCACGTAGAGGGAAGATGTGACCCGGCTGTACAATGTCTTCTGGTTTAGACATTGGGTTCACCGCAGCTTGTACGGTAATAGCACGGTCGCCAGCACTGATACCCGTTGTGACACCCTCTGCCGCTTCAATTGAAACTGTAAAAGGCGTTGAGAACTTAGAGCCATTACCCGATACCATCGAAGGCAAGCCTAAATAATCGCAACGTTCTGGCGTTAAGGTTAGGCAAATCAATCCACGGGCTTTGCTGGCCATAAAGTTAATGATTTCTGGTGTTACTTTTTCAGCCGCAACAATGATGTCGCCTTCATTTTCGCGGTCTTCGTCATCCATTAGGATAACCATTTTACCATCGCGAATATCCGCTAAAATTTCTTCTATGCTATTTAACGCCATACTGTCTAACTCTTTTAAAAATCAATGTATCGAGCCGCTTTGTCACCATGGTACTGAGCGTGCTCAAACTAAAATATAACCGGCTAAGCAAATCCATGCTCGGCTAAAAAGCCTTCGCTAATACTGCTTTGTGCATTGTTTGCTTGACCGCTAATTAAACGCTCCAAATAACGCGCAATGACGTCCACTTCAATGTGGACTTTTTTTCCTGCTTGGAAACCATATAACGTGGTTTCTTTTGCTGTGTGAGGCACAATATTTAATTCAAATATTGAACCGTTAACAGCATTGACGGTTAAACTCACACCATCAATTGTGATCGATCCTTTATGGGCGATGTACTTTGACAATGCCTCTGGAGCGGCCAATTTAAAACGAATGCTACGAGCATCTTCTTGACGATCCACTACTTGGGCAATGCCATCTACATGGCCACTCACAATGTGTCCGCCTAAGCGGCTAGTAGGCATCATGGCTTTTTCTAAGTTAACGGATTCGCCAATGGCAATCTCAGACCAACGGGTATAGTTCACGGTTTCATTACTGATGTCGGCACTAAAACCATGGCTGTGAAGCTCAATCACGGTTAAACACACACCATTTACAGCAATGCTGTCACCCAGCTTTACATCCGTTAAGTCTAGTCCAGCAGTGGCGATTTTTACTTTTAAATCGCCCCCTTGTGCTTGTTTGGTTTCTACCGTACCAACGGCTTCAATAATGCCTGTGAACATATTTGTGTTAACTGCGCTCTCGTACTGAGTTAAAAATCATTATCTGCATTGTTCGTTAAGAAAAAGCTAACGTTAAACGCATGTCATCACCCACCATGCGAGTATCTAATACAGTCAGGGTTTGCTTTTGGTCCATCTTTTCAAATGGCATGGCCAATGTTGGCCTGGCATCACTGCCCATAAAGCATGGAGCCATATACAACACCATTTCATCAACAAGCCCTTGCTGGACAAACTGACCTGCTAAGGTAGCGCCGGTTTCAACCAGTACTTCATTGCAATTACGCTGAGCCAATTGTTTGAGTAAATCCAACAAATCCAAACCATTTTCATCATGGTTCAATGGCAAGGTGTCGTTATCCATTTCCAGCTGCACACCATGCTTAACAGCGACCACTGTCTCACCGGATTGTTGCAGTATCTTTGCTGTTTTGGGTATACGTCCATGACTATCTAACACCACTCGCAAGGGCTGGCGCCGGGCAATAAAATCAGCTTGCTCAGGGTCAAACCCTAATTCACTGGCTCTCACCGTTAAAGACGAGTCATCCTGTAAAATACTTTCTATGCCCGTCACAATGGCTGAACTTCTGGCACGCAATTTTTGCACATCACTACGGGCCGCAGCTCCAGTAATCCATTGGCTTTCACCACTGGCCATGGCGGTTCTGCCATCTAGACTAGAAGCCATTTTCAAACGCACAAACGGCATCCCCGTTTCCATGCGCTTTATAAACCCTGGATTTAGGGCTCTGGCTTCTTGCTCTAACACACCAACGATCACGTCTATGCCGGCGTCTTTTAACTTTTTAAACCCATTGCCACTCACTTGTGGGTTTGGATCCGTCATGGCGCAAACCACTTTATCCACACCGGCTTTTATCAAGCTATCACTACAAGGTGGTGTGCGCCCAAAATGGCTACATGGCTCAAGCGTCACATACGCGGTGGCGCCCTTCGCTTGATCGCCGGCTTGTGCCAATGCATTCACTTCCGCATGACCTTCACCTGCTTTACGGTGATAGCCTTCTCCCACAATCTGACCATGATTCACAAGCACACAGCCCACCCTAGGGTTAGGGTCTGTGCTGTATAGGCCTTTTTTTGCTAAGGATATGGCACGGGCCATGTACTTAGTATGTACCGTACTCCCCTCATTCATGATTCAGAATGCTCAGGGCTATCCGCTAATATATCCAGTTGTTTGTCGTTTTTGCGGCTGTCATGACGAATGCGCTCAATCTCTTGGCCAAATTCTTCAATATCTTGAAATTGGCGATACACAGAGGCAAAACGCACATAAGCAACTTGATCTAATTTACGTAATTCTTCCATAACCAGTTCACCGACCATGAGGCTCTGAACTTCTCGCTCGCCTGTGGCGCGCAATTTGGCTTGGATTTTATGAATAGAGGCTTCGATATCTTCAACACTGACAGGGCGCTTTTCCACCGCCCTTTGCATACCTGAACGCAATTTTTGCTCATCAAAGGGCACACGGGTGCCGTTACTCTTAACCAGTTTTGGCATGAGTAATTCGGCAGATTCAAAGGTAGTAAAACGCTCATCACAGGCTTGGCACTGGCGGCGTCGACGCACCTGATCGCCTTCGGCAACCAAACGTGAATCGATAACTTTTGTATCTTGTTCACCGCAAAATGGACAGCGCATGGCAAATCCTGTGTTAAAGAGCTAGATAAGGGCGCGAATTATACCTGTTTATGTCTAATCTGAAAACTCATTCGCATAGCCTAACACGCAGCCTAAACCCTATTTATTGCTTCTTCATTGCGGCTTGTGGGGCTGATTAATGCTCTGTTTCACTCTGCTCTCCAATATAACGGCAGACTACAAGTCATTTACGCGGCTCAGCACAAACGCTTGTAAGGCGATTTTGTCGTTTGGAGAGACCTCTTCGAATTGCAGTCCCACTGCAAATCCTTGCTCAATAGGAGTGATGGATCGTACCCGAGCTTTAATCTTTAACTCCAACTCAATTTCACTCACTTCAATTTTAAAATTGAGCAGCACATCTGTCTCCACCTCAAAATCAAAGGTTCGACCCAACATTCGAGCGCCATTCATACTTAAATCGACAATTTTTGCAGACGTGGTTTTAGGCTCCATATCGATAAAATAATCAATTTGGGTCACCACTTCGACTTCCGCACGCACACTTCTACGAATTTCACCGGTCAGTACAAATTCAGGCAATTTAAGGTGCATATGGGGATAAGGGGTCTTGCTGGCGTAGATAACTTCGGTTTTAAACGCACAAGCACTGCTCGTTTTGCCTGAAAAAAAACGAATAGTCACCATTTCGCCACTCTTCACATTAGCAAGCACACCCTGAACCACTGGCGTGCTTACAATTAGCGATCCATTTCGGCGGTAGCCAATCAATACGGCTTTTTCTCGGTCAGAGGTGTAGCCTTCAAATTCAAGCTGAAACACCTGGCCAGGTACCAGTTTTAGGTCAATAAAATCGACTTGGTTTTCTTCCATTAAATTTAAGGCAAGCCCTTTAACGTTGGCCGCCATCCTTTTTATTACTAGATATAAAAGTCACGATTATTTAAAGTGTAGTTGGATTTTCATCCTGAGCAGGGTTTTTCTAACAAATGAAGGGAAGTATTATGCGCATAATCACAGTTATGACTCTGATCATTTTAAGCGCTTGTAGCAATCAAAGCATGTATGAAGCCATACAGCAAAATCAGTGTTTAGAAGAAACAGGTAATATGTATTGCCATGAAAGAGAAAGGTATGACGAGTATAAGCGTAAAAGGGATGAGCTATTAAAAGAAGAACAGAGCAGCAAGTGACCTTGCTAAGCCTTCCAAGTCAAACTAAATAAAAAAGCCTGCAAGTGCAGGCTTTGTTATTCGTCTATGTTAACCGATCATTAACCTGCTAGGATTTGCGGCGCAAAGCCCATTCCCCAAATAATCACCGTTGATGCCATCATGCCCACTAATGCGCACAAACCCACTGTTAAAATTGAAGTGGCAAATATAAAGCCTCGCTCTTCAGGTATATTCATGAAAATTGGCACACCCGCATAAAGCAGATACACGGTATAAGACACGGCTGCCAAAACAACGAACACATCCAACCATAAAATAGGTATCAAACCTACAATTCCCGCCAAGAACATGGGGGTAGAAGTAAAAGTGGTGAATAATAAGCATCGTTCTAAACTGGCCTCAGCCCCAAAGGTTTTTTCCATCCAATAGGTGGTGTAAGCCATAAAAAACATACCCGCCAATAATGCCACATAAAATGCCCCGGCTAAGGGGAGTGCGGATTCCATGGATAGGTAATAATATTCTTTACCCACAAAGCTCCAGCCAAACTGTGTGGTGCCCACAAGTAAAGCAAATGGCGGTATCGCTGCCAAAAATAACAAGTGAGTTAAATAAATATGCCCCAATGAATGATCTTCTTTTTTAATAGAATC
>CAJXIT010000247.1 GCA_913054055.1 uncultured Thalassolituus sp. | reverse complement strand
ATATGACTTTAGACGGTTACAATATATTTATAATTCCCTTCCTAATTCATTCTAGTGCAAATCCTGTAAGTAATTTGTCGCAATCAATGAAGGCCCCTGATGGCAGTCTAGAAATATTTAATGTTAATGAGTTTTCGTCGGAGTCACCTGAAGAGTTATTAGTACAAGTATCAGGGCTAGTGAAGTTCATTAAAGAAAATAGGCCCGATGTCACTCAATCTAATCAACCTTAACAAATCAATTAAAGTCGCCTTCGGCTGGACGTGCTATCGCACACCTTTAACTGAGGCGTTAATAGACAAGTATGAAATTTGAACCAAGTAATTTAACTGTCTTCGTCTGTCCACATATCTTTAAAAATACTCGTCCAATTCTTTATGTCTGTCGAGAAGGCGGTGATTTGCAATGCCTTTGTGGTGAATACGACCATGATGAACAAGGGCACTTAGTCGGTGTGGGCCATTTGCAAGAAAGAGATCCTAGCATCTGCCAACTTGCAGATTTGCCTAATGATTGGGAAGCTGAGCGTAAGGATGCAACATCGGAATGGATTCGTTCACAATGCGAATAGCTATTAACAAAGCAAGCTGTGCTGGACTCGTCGCTTGGTTCCTCACTAGTGCTTTGGGCGTCACCCCTTTTAAAGGCAATAATTTATGAGACTTCATGCTTTTATTTTACTGACTATGCTTGCCTGTATTCATCATGTGCACGCATCGGGTGTACGGACATTGGAATTGAATTTAAACAATCTTGATTCTTTTCGCGAAATTAAAGCCGAATCATTACCTGATCATGCCAGGTATGTGGGCAGTACCGAGCAATGGCATTTTTTCGCTAAAACGTTAACGTCTGTAAGCCATGGTAGGCCCTTTGACAATACGTTTGCATACCGTGTTACAGTGAAGCATGTTAAGTTGATAAACGGGTGGCGAGTCAGTTTGACACAAGATAATACCCACGCCCATGTAAACAGCTGCCCTAAGGTTACGTCAGTTAATACAAGCAACATTGAAACGGTTATTGTAATTAGCAAATCTGCACACACAGGTTGTTTAATGCGGTACTGATGATTTTTATTATATAAACACGCCATCCATTAAATTATGCCCAACCCTACTCCCGATCTCACACTGTCTTTCAGTCATGCGCAAGACCTTGCCACATGGCTTAAGCAGCATCACGCCAGCGAAACTGAGCTATGGATTAAGATATACAAAAAACACACAAATATGGCCAGTGACTCTTGGGATAATGTGGTGATTGAATCTTTGTGCTGGGGCTGGATTGATGGCATTAAAAAATCCCTTGATGATCAAAGTTACCTTCAACGCATCACTCCTAGGAAATCACGCAGTATTTGGTCTAAACGCAATTGCAATCATGCTGAGCGTTTAATTAGCGAAGGCCGCATGCAAGCGGCGGGGATGAAACACGTTGAAGCGGCTAAAGCCGATGGCCGTTGGGACAATGCTTATTCTGTTAGTGAAATGGCGGTACCTGAGGATTTTATTAACGCACTAGAAGCGATACCCGTCGCTAAGCAGTTTTATGCAACGCTAACAAAGTCTAGCCGCTATGTGATTGCCCATGGCCTAGGCAGTGCTAAAAAAGCGGAAACCCGCCAGCGACGGTTTGATAAATTTATGAATTTATTGGCGCAGAAGAAAAAGCCTTAATATGAGCTAAGGCTGTTTTCTTGCTCTATTCTTCCCTATTTCACCTTCCTTACTTCTTTAGCCCACTTCACTGCTGAATTTCACTTTTCTATTTTAAAATTACCGTCACATTTTCACTGGATGCCAACAATAAAGGCTTGGCGTTCTGATACTCAGGGTCATTAAAAAACGTATCAATATTAAATTGATCCGAATATTCAAATACCGCTAAGCGGTTAACCCGGTCTTCAGGCTGTTGACTACTGATCACCGAATCAATTGTGTATTCATATTTGACAGTGATGCCATGCCGTTCCATAACGGGTTTGATTTGATTGCGGTATTCTTGATACATACTGGCATCTATGATCATGAGTGAAAATATTAGTAGTTTCATGCTGACTCCTTGGTTGTACATACAACCTTTTAGTTAAAAAATTACACTTTTTTAGCCGTGTCTTTAATGCTGGTTACCAATTGTATTAAATCTTTTTCACTGAGCAGGCTTTGCATGCTTTTATAAAGTTGATCGCCAATATCATTAAGGGGTTTTTCAATCTTTTTCGCCTTGGCGGTTGGGAATATGGCTTGTTCTTTCAAACTTCCTGAAGCAGGTATCTTTCTTTTTAAGTAACCAGCATCTGACATCTTTTGCACAAACCGTGTAATGGTGGATTTTTCTAGGTGCAGTTGCACGGCTATGTCTTTTTGCATTAATCCCGGCTGCTGAAGTATCAGCCGCAATAAATAGGCATGGGCGGGGGCAAGGCCCAGTTCTCCGTAGGCGTCTTTCCACCTTTTTTCGATTAAGCGAGCAAGGTGGTTGGTATTAAAATATAGGCATCGATCAAACATAGCTTGCTAGGCTATTTCATTTAGTTGCACATACAACAAAGTATTCCCTATTGGCAGGGAAAATCAGCCAATAGTGTGGGCTTGTGACGGTGTTATTACTAGGTCATTGTAAATGCTTGGCATTAATTCGCTTTTTACAGCTGCTCGTCATTGGGATATGCTCGGTTAGTTTACTTTCAACCAGTCATTTTCATAAGAGATGTTTAATGTCAGATAAAATAATAAAAAATGGTTTTATATTAGCGGCCCTAATGAACATTGGCGGCGTACTGCTATTTTCTAAAGCCTTTACCAATACTGCAATCAATGGGGCTGATCCTGTTGTCATGTCTAATTTTGGTTTGTTAATGATTATGGTCTGGGGCTTGGCCTATTTAGGGGCGGCCTTTGTTCAGTCAAGCATGGCCTATTTAGCCGCGGCTTTTGCCATAGAGAAGCTGGTGTATTTTGTGGTTTGGGTGATTTGGATGATGAATAACTCGCTGTCCGCTGTTTATCAAAACGATCTGTTTGCCGGCATCTTTTACACCATTTACGGCATGAATGATTTTGCTTTTATGGCCTTTTTTGCTTGGGTAAGTTATGTGCATTTTTCAAAAAGCACACCCGCTGGCTAAACCCAATGGATTCTGAATCTTTACGAAACAGCATGACAAGCTGCATCCAGTGTGCGGCTTGCCCGCCCAATCATCCCCCAAGCCCATTATTCCGTTTCATCCCGATTCTAACATTCAAAATACATACAGCCTTTCTAGCCCCATTATCATTTATAAATAGGGTGTATATTCTGTCCATTAAAAACTCATATAAATAGATATATAGGCCTATACTTCACATATATCCTTGTTATTTGTGCTGATAAGGCTGCTCAATGACGGTTAAAGTAGACATAGATAAAAAGTTGGATGAGCTTCCTTTGCTGCCGGATGTTGTGGTGTCGTTACTGCGATTAAACCCGCAAGATGACAATTACTACGATGATATTCTTGATCTAGCTAAACATGACCCCACCTTCACTATTCAGATCATTAGATTGGCCAACAGTGCCGCCAATGCCCCTGTGGCTCAAATCAAAACCCTTGAAGAAGCCGTATCGCGAATTGGTGCAAACGCCATTGCTGGATTGATTACGTCTTTGGCGGTACTTAAAGTATTTGTGCCTTCTGATCAGCACGAAAAAGATTTGTGGCTGCATTCAGTGCAAGTGGCGGTTTGGGGGCAATGTTTGGCTCGCGCCCACTCAAATTTAAAAGTGGATCCGTCACAGGCCTATTTATGTGGACTTATGCACGACATTGGCCGCTTTGCTATGTTTGACCAAATTCCTGAAGAGTTTAAACAAGTGGAATCCGAAGACTGGCATACCCCGCAAGAACTGGTCAAAATTGAAACGGAGTTTGTGGGTTCAGACCATGCGAAAATTGGGCAACAAATTTGTATTAAATGGAGCATGCCCGATTGTGTACGCTGGGTAGTGGGCTACCACCATATTTATCACCCTAAGCAATATCAGCTGGTGGCCAAACATGATGAGCATTTGTTGAATCTATTAAAGGTGATTCAAGTGGCCGATCGCATCAGTGTGTTAACCATGAAACATGACGATGCCAATCTGATAGACATCATTACCACGGCATTCACTAGCGAGCTTCAACCTGTTTCATTAAATATGAAGCAGATTGAAGCCATATTACCCATGGTCAATGACGAGTGTGAAGCCATGCGGCTCCAACTCAATTTATAATATCCTGGGCATGGTCCACATTGTGAGACTCCTGACATTAGGCTTCAATCATGGCCTCTTCAGCTGAATGCATGCCCCATACCTTTTCATGAAAGTAGAATGCCACGGTGTTTAAGGCTGGCTCAATTAATGCGATGGCCCCTCCTATGACAATGTCACCCGTCATAAAGTAAGTTAAGGTGAATGCAACCGTGAAATGAACAGCAGCAAAACTCATTGTTTTTTTCATGTTGTACTCCTAATGCTTGTGCGGGTAATTGAATATGTATTCAGTATGGCCACAGCCTATCAATTAGTATATTTAATTAATTAAATGAACCTGATAGCTTTTTAATATGACAAACAACTGTGGCCCCCTTCTGGGTTTAACATGTAAGCTAATAGGCTTCTGCTAAGGCCAAAAAAATGATCACTTGCCATCAATACGACTACATAGAAATAGCCTGTATGTTCCGCTATCAAGTTCGCCTGACATTTAAAAGTGGCCGTCATACTGATGGCATCGCGTTAGATACCGCGAAGAATGAAGCTAAGCAAGAGTGTTTAAAACTACAAACCGATCACGGCCAGATACTTGTGGAGCTGGAGGAATTAGAGGTGCTTACGGCCATTACCCCTAACCCGCATTTCACTCAGGTACGTTTTTCTTAATAAGGACATTGAACAAGGTCAGGATATGAATCCCCGTCAGACAACCGATTCAAGCGTGTTAGAGATCGCCATGCTGGATGTGATTCCGGCACGCACCCAAGAGTTTGAGCAAAGCTTTAAAAAGGCTCAGGCCATTATTGCTTCAATGAAAGGCTACATCAGTCATGATTTACAGCGCAGTATCGAGCTACCTAATCGATATGTACTGTTAGTACGCTGGGAAACCTTAGAGGATCATACAGAAGGCTTTAGAGGTTCGGATGAGTATCAACAGTGGCGGGCATTATTGCATCACTTTTATGACCCCTTTCCTTTGGTTGAGCACTTTCAGCCATTGTAATAACTAGGGCCTCGTGCGAGCGCAGCCCTTGCGCGATATATGCTGAGCTCAATCGGCCAGAGGTCTGGCCTCGTACGAGCGCAGCCCCTGCGCGATATATGCTGAGTTCAATCGGCCAGAGGTCTGGCCTCGTACGAGCGCAGCCCCTGCGCGATATACGCTGAGTTCTATCGGCCAGAGGTCTGGCCTCGTACGAGCGCAGCCCCTGCGCGATATATGCTGAG
>CAJXIT010000246.1 GCA_913054055.1 uncultured Thalassolituus sp. | reverse complement strand
TATTTGAGCAAGGTAAAAGCAGCCCAAAAACATTATTACTGGTCACAGATGGCATTGAAAACCAAGACATTGAATATGCTGCAAATGCATTAAAAGCCGCCAAAATAAACTTATCCATTTTAGCGGTCGGAACGGAACAAGGTGCCCCAATCGTTCAACCTGACGGGCGCTTTTTCAAAGACAGTAAAGGTCAGGTGATTATGCCGCCACTTGAATGGGATGATTTATCCGCTTTAGCCAATCAATCAATCGGCCGAATTCAACGTTTAAGCAGTGGTGATTCAGACATTAAATACCTCACCGACATTCAAAATTTTTCGCAAGACTTTGAGCAAACAGAAGAAAGCGTGGTGTTTGATCAATGGTTTGACAGTGGTTATTGGTTGATTTTACCCGTACTACTGCTTTCGCTCATGGGCTTTAGAAAAGGCGTAGTTCTCTCAATTTGCTTGGTTTTCTTTCAGCCAGAAAACAGTTGGGCCGAAACCAAGGACTCATCTCTGCCAGACTTTCTATTGAACCAAGACCAAGTGGCCATGAAGCTTTTTGATAGCAACCCAACAGCCGCGGCGGAAAAATTTAATGATAAAAAGTGGAAAGCCAGCAGCTTATATAAAGCCAATGACCATGAAGCCGCCCTAAGCCAATGGCAAAACTTTTCTGATGCCGACAGCATTTATAATCAAGCCAATGCTTTAGCCCATTTAAACCGACTAGACGAAGCCATCGCGGCATACGATGAAGTGCTAAAGAAAAACCCTGATCATGAAGACGCCCTGTTTAATAAACAGCTAATTGAGCAACTGAAACAACAGCAGGATAATCAGCAACAATCAGATGGTGATCAATCCGATCAGAGCGATTCACAACAAGACTCTGAACAAAAAGATTCCCAACAAAAAGATTCTAAGCAAGGTGAATCCGATCAAGATGGCAAGCAGTCTGACGATGCCCAACAGCAGAATTCTCAACAAGCATCTGAAGCGGATCAAAATCAACCATCTGACAATCCTGCTAACCAGTCTGAGCAAGAACAAAAAGATGCTGAACAACAAGCTGCGAAACAACAAGACTCTGACAACCCAGAACAAGAAGAGCAAGATGCTCAACAGCAGGCCAGTCAGTCACAGTCTGAACAAAAAGGGCAGGACCAAGAAAGGCTTACACCACAGCAGATCACCAAAAACGCCGAACAAGAACAAGCCATGAAGCAGTGGATGGAACGCATTCCGGATGACCCTGGCGGCTTATTAAGAAACAAATTTTTGTATCAATATAAAAACCGAAATAATCAAGAGCAAAATGGAGAGAGAAAACCGTGGTAATGGATTCCATTTTAAAACACGTTAACAGCCTGCTATTACGATCAGTGATATTGGTTTGTATGTTATTGGGTAGCCAGTTTAGCTGGGCAGTGGCTTTTGAAAGTACTGTGGACCGCACACAAGTTTCTGAAGGTGAATCCATTGTGCTCACTGTTCGCTATAACAGTAATGTATTCTCAGGCGACCCTGACTTTACGCCCTTGCAGCAACAATTTGATGTCATCAGTAAAAACCGAAAGAACAATTTTCAGTTTATTAATGGCAAAAGTGATTCATGGACCATATGGACTGTGGCTATCATCCCTAAACGTAAAGGCAACCTAGTGATTCCTTCCCTGTCATTTAAAGGAGAAACCACAAAGCCTATCCAAATTACGGTAAGCAAAATTTCAGACGCCATTAAAAACCAGCAAAAAGATGTGTTTTTTCATACTGAAGTGGATGTGACAACCGCCTATGTACAGGGACAAGTCCTGTACACTGAAAAACTGTATTTTTCAGTGCCGTTAGAAAACAGTCAGCTAGGTGAAGTGGTGGTTGATGAAGCAGTGGTTCAATCTCTTGGTGAGATTAAACACTACCGAACCCAATTGAAAGGCCGCTCTTATGAAGTGTATGAAAGACAAAGCCTAATTTTTCCACAAACCAGCGGAGAAATGATCATACCAGGCCCCATTTACAGTGGCGAAATCAGTAATGGAAGATGGCGCGGTGGCCGCCCTATTCGTATCAGCCATGGCCCTATTACCGTACCAGTTTTACCTAAACCAGCCAGCTACCCGCCTGGCACTTGGTTACCTGCTAAAGACTTAAAACTGGATTACAAATGGCAAGGCAATATTAACCAGTTGACCGTTGGTGAACCCATTACTTTAGAAGTGAGCATGGTTGCAAAAGGCTTAACCAGTGCTCAGCTTCCAAATATTTCTATGAAAGAATTAAGCGCATTAAAGTACTACCCCGACCAAGCTCAAACATCTGATGCAAGTGACAACCAAGGTGTCATTGGCAAACGCACACAAAGCATTGCCATTGTGCCGACTAAAGCAGGCAGCGTAACGTTACCTGAAGTACGTATTCCATGGTGGAACACCCTACATGGCAAACTTGAATATGCCGTGCTGCCTGCACAAAGGCTGACGGCGTTTAATGCCAATGGCAGTCAGCAAAACGCTCAACCCATGGCGCCAACACAAAGCCAAGATGCAGTACAAACCCATGATCAAACTCAGATGGCTTCAGCTGCCACAGCTGAACCTGCTAACCCAATTTGGAAAATTTTAACGTTCACATTTGCCATTTTATGGCTAGCAACCCTGTACCTTGTTCTGATGAAACGACCGTCTGCTAACACCCAAGCGGCAGAACCTTTTCAGGCACCTACTGGTCATTTAAAAGCCATCAAGCAAGCTTGTCGCCTTAACCAAGCAAAAGATGCCCGTGCTGCCATACTGAATTGGGCTAACCAACAGTGGAATATGGCCTTTGTGAGCCTAGAACAAGTCAGAGAAAAAATTCATGACGAAAGCTTAAATACCGCATTGCAAGAACTGGATTACACCCTGTACAGTCAAACAGGTAACAGTGCTTGGCAAGGTGAGTACTTATGGCAGCTGTTTAAGGCCTATAAACCTAAGCAATCAAATACTGGCAGTGCACTTGCCCCTCTTTATCCAAATGAGACTAAACAACATGGGTAACGACCAAGACGAACAATGCCCCTGCGGCAGTGGCAAACTTTATGAAGATTGCTGCAAAAAAGAATACGATGCGGCCAATCAAGTAAAAGAGAAGCTAAAGCATGCTCTTAATGACCCAAAAAAGAGCACTGAACTTCAAGAACTGTTGAAGCAGTTTAAAGATAAACAATAGCCCCATAAAATCTGGTAAAACCCGCAAAGTGTCTATACTTGTTTATATTCAGGAAGAGTATAAACATGAAATCAGCGGTTATTGTCGAGGACGACAAAATCTCTCAAAAGTACATCAAGCGCGCCCTTGAGGGCACACTTGATCTACATTTTGCAGCAACAGGCCAGGAAGCCGAGGCACTTATTGAAAAGCTAGACCCTGGCATTATTCTGCTAGATGTCGAGCTACCTGATTCAAATGGCTATGAAATCTGCCACAAGCTGAGGCTCAGATCCGAGTTCCTATTCACCCCTATTCTATTCATTTCAGGTAAAACCAACCTAGAAGAGCGCATTAAAGGCTATGAAGCGGGCGGTGATGACTACATTACCAAGCCATTCGAAACCTCTGAATTAGTCGCTAAAGTAAAAGCGGTGATTCGTCAGCACGAACACAAAGAAACCCTCGCTGAGCAATTTAAAGAAGCCCAAAGCACCGCCATAGAGTCAATGACAGGCGCAAGTGAACTTGGCTTGATTTTACAGTTCTTTGAAAAAACCTACGCCATCAATAATTTTGACCAGCTTGCCAATGCCATTTTCTCATTACTGCATGCACTTGAATTAAAAAGCTGCCTGTATTTTGAAACTGAACAAGAAAATTACTTTTTTTGCAGCGATGGGGAAAACAAACCCATTGAAAAAGAAATTATGCAACGATTGCGCAGCGAGCCAAGATTTTTTGACTTCGGGCATCGTACCCAAATTAACTACCCTGTAGTTGCTTGCTTAGTTAAAAACATGCCAGTGGAAGACCGCGCTCGTTACGGCCGCTATAAAGATGTGATCCCCCCTATTCTTGCCTGTGCAAACCAAAAGGTATTACAGCTAGAAATGGAGTTGTTATTGCAAGATCACACTATGAAATTCTCTGAAAGCTTTAAGAACATTCGCGAGACCTTGGATGGCCTTGCCAATGAAATGCGTGCAGGTCAGGAAGACGGCTCTTCTCTACTCAATAACTTGTTCATGTCATTAGAAGAAGCCATGCCACGCTTAGGACTGGATGACGACCAAGAACAATATTTAATGAACAGCATTGAAGAAAAAATCAACGAAGCCATGGAAAAAGTGCAAAACTACGAAGCCATACAAATCACGTTTGACAGTTTAATTCGTTTACTTCAACACCTTGTTGATAATCAAGAACAATTGGTTGATCGCTTGGTGAGTAAAGATGGCTTAGCAATTGAAGATGGTCCGGGCTCAAAAGATAACGATGCCGATGTTGAACTTTTTTAAAGTCTGTATACTCCAAATCTATACCCACATCTTCACAACTGAAAGCATACTATTTTGAATACAGCCTTTTTAACGGCACTGGCTCTTATCGCATTTGCAGGCAACAGCATATTATGTCGCCTTGCATTGGGTCATGAGTTGATTGATGCAAACAGTTTTACCCTTATTCGCCTATTAAGTGGCGCCATTACGCTTTTATTTTTATTAAGCCTAAGTGGCACACCTATTAAACACTTCAAACATTTAATTACTCCAGCAAGATTCACACAAGCTGGATACCTGTTTATTTACGCTGCTTTTTTCTCATACGCTTATGTGCAACTGGATACCGCCAGTGGCGCACTACTATTATTTTCTAGCGTGCAATTCACCATGTTAGCCAGTCAATTTTGGCAAGGGAACAAACCCAATACACAAGAATTATGTGGCTTGCTATTAGCCATACTTGGATTCATATATTGGATGCTACCTAGCAGTGAAAGCCCTTCTATGTGGGGTGCGGTGTTAATGATTATTGCCGGCATGGCTTGGGCCGCCTATACATTAGCAGGTAAACACGTGACCAATGCAAAAGCAGCCACAGCTGAAAACTTCACCATTAGTGTATTGTTTTGTGTGCTGCTGATTCCAATTTACTTTTTTTATGTGCCATTCAAAGCCACACAGACAGGGATCTTTTACGCGGTTATGTCTGGTAGCCTAACATCCGCTATTGGATATTGGATTTGGTACAGTGTATTACCAAAATTAACGGTGAGCAGCGCCGCTGTATTGCAATTACTTGTACCGGTGTTAGCAGCGATTGCAGGATTCTTTTGGGCCAAAGAAATCATTACAGCTTCGTTTATTGCGGCATCCATTATGATTTTAACCGGCATCTATTTGGTCATAAAAAGCACGACAAAAAAAAATCAGTAAGCGTATACTAATGGCCCATTTTGACCATGGCAGTATCATGAGCCACTTTGTTGATTTAAATTACGTCCAACCCTTTCAATCTCTGCCATCTATTTTTTATACCCCTATAAAACCTCAGGGGATTTCCAACCCT
>CAJXIT010000245.1 GCA_913054055.1 uncultured Thalassolituus sp. | reverse complement strand
GACGTTCTTTTTTAAAGAATATAAACTATTTTAACCTCATACCTTCTATTACAAAAAAGCCTCAATATAAAAATATTGAGGCTTTTTATCTCATACTTTATTACACAGCCTGATTAATCAATCATCGGACCGCATAAATATTAATACATTGTTTTTATTTGAATCTAGATCCTCGTATTTGCTGCAATCCACCAATGATAAATGCAGCTAATAAGAAGCTAATGAAAAACAGTATCTGCCAGTCAAACTCTTCATCCGAAACCTGTTCTTCCATTTGCTCTAGTTTCTGACCTTCTACTTGTTCATTAGCTTGAGAAGCGGCTGCTTGCTCAGCAAATTCTTGCTCTAGCGCCGTATTGGCTGATTCTAGTAACGCTGCCATACCAAACCCTTGAGCTTGTTCAGATAGATTTTCAAGAAATTTTTCATTTTCACTGAAGACGTTGTGGTCGCGCTTAATTTCCAAATACGTTTCAACTAACTGCTTTAACGTCTCTTCATCGGTTTCCCAATACTCTTTACGCTCAGCTTCTAACATACGTTCAATCATTTGCGCTAAGTTAGTAGGGTTCGACTCGTCAAAGAATTCACGCATGTCCATGTTGTATTTATCTTTCACATATACTTCGGCAAACTCCTGCCATTGCGCGTTAGTGACACCTTCAGGGTACATAACCGTCCAACCCCAAAAGTTATTCAAGCGGTCTAGCATCATGCTGGCACCTGAATACCCTTCTTTTTGCGCTTCTTCAATCCAGCGCGGGTGGAAACTGCGATTGCGTAATTCACGGGCCATAAAACGGTTAAAGCTTTCACTTTTTTCGTTATCACGTTCACGTAAATTAGAAATCATCATCTCAGGGCTGGCACCATCGATATTACGAATCGCTAACGCCATACCACCAAAATACTGGAAAGGGTCATCACTGGTGTTCATTCCATAGAGATTGGATGAACGACTGAACAATACAGCATCAGTGCCTGACAAAGACTTTTCATATAAACCTGATACTTTATCACTCCAACGCTTTGCGTCATGACCAAAAGCATAACCCATGCGCTTTAAATACATATCAGATAGCTTACTGTCTTCTTCCCAAGTATCACTGGCCAATGCTGTATCCGCTAGGCCACTTCCGTACGCGCCTGTTTCATTACTGAACAAGCGAACGGTTGATAGGTATTCTGCTTCATCCGCTTCCATCCCTTCTTCTAGCAGTTGCTTTTTTAACGCCATTGTATTGGTATAGATTGAATTATTTTCTTCTTTCAGCTCAGCCACTTGTTTGATGGCTTTTGCAATCATTAACATCACATTAGGAAACGCATCACGATACAAACCAGTAGCCGACGCCACCACATCCACACGTGGACGTTTCAATTCACTGTATGGAATCACTTCCGTACCACGTAAAAAACCATTTGGATCCCATTTTGGTTTTACTCCCATTGCGTATAACACTTGGCTTTCAAGTACACCGTGATGACGCATGGTTTCAAGGGACCATAAAGAAAAGGCTAATTTGTCTGGGTATTCACCTTTTTCTTTGTAGTGATTCGATATCAAATCTTCGACTAATTTTTTACCTACTTCCCAAGCGGCTTTTGACGGCACCTTGGCTGGATTAAATCCAAGTAAGTTAACCCCTGTTGGCACCGCATCATGCGCACGCACTGGATCACCACCATAACCAACCGGTACAAACTGACCGCTTAGTCCCTTAAGCATATTCTCCATTTCTTGTTGGCCACGGATGTTGTTAGTATGCTCTTCAGCTTTCACTAACTGTTCGGTTAATTCATCGCTAACATCCAGTTTTTGTTTTTCAACAATGTGTGCCCACAAAAGTTTAAACCCTGGAGTTTGATCCAACTGAAGCACATTATTGTCTTGCATCTTTTGCGAAAACACGTCAGGTGCTTTTTTAAGTTGAATATTGTCAGAAGCCTCAAACGGCTCAGCTAATTCTTTAAATTCATGACCTAACATCTGTGCCACTGTGGTCATCAAGTGTGGATCATTTAACGTTTCACCATAGGTGTGCACACCAAGAGGTTGAGATTCGGTAGCAAGTTCATGCATATAATCATGGGTTGCATGCATATATGCATCAAATTCTGTTTCCAGTTGTTGCTCTGTAAAACCAATGTCTTCAAATATCTTTAATTTTTTAGACAGCTCAATGATATTTTCTTGCACCACTTTTTTAGTTTTACCTTCTGAAAGTGTCATGTATTGCTCTAGCAACTCTTCTAGCTCGGCAAAGTCACCATAATAACCTGCTTCAGCAAAACCTGGGGTCATATGGGATAACATGGTGGCGCGGCCACGGCGTTTGGCCTGCATGGCTTCACCTACGTTATCCATGACAAATGGGTACACAATCGGTGTATTGCCAACGGTTAATTGCGGTGCATCGTAAATACTTAAACCACGCTCTTTACCGGTTAACCATTCTTGTGAACCATGTGTACCTAAATGAATAAAGGCGTCTGATGCGTGCTTTTGTTTGGCGTATAAATAAACAGCCAAGTAGTAGTGATTAATAGCACTTGAAGTACTGTGATATAAAGCGGCATGTTTATCTTTGTCTTCGTTTCGGCTTGGCTGAGTCATAACAATTAAGTTGCCAAGTTTCATTTGTGGAATAATAAACGCGGGCTCGCCATTTACATTACGCACATAAAGGTTATCTTTCGCTTCACCCCAGCGTTCAATGATGGGATTACGCACATCATCCGGCAACGTATTCAACCAAGCATTGTAATCACTCACAGGAAGGTAATCGCTTAAGCCTTGATCCATTAATAAATCTAAACCTGAACCGATATAAAATGGACGCAGGATTTTTCCAACCTGTTCAATTAATTCGTCAGAAGATTTTAAATCAATATCATAACCCTGCTCTTTTAATGCGATGGCAATATCTCGAATGGAGTCGGGCACATTTAAAAAAGCCGCTCCCATGTTTTTGTCACCGGGAGGATAGTTCCACATAAATAATGAAAGTTTTTTATCGGCATTGGATTTAACAGATAGCATACCCTGCTTAATAGCACGATCAGCTACCGCATCAATGTGATCTAACATAGGCACTTGATTGCGATTTTCATCCACAGTAGCCACCATGGTTGGGTCTATCACCCCTGCGCTTTCAGGCATCATTAAAAAGTAAGGTGACATCATGGCACTGATACCCGCATGTGCGGCATCAAATGATGCTCGATCCCCATCTCGATAAACAAGCCCGTGAATCACAGGCACCCCTACCGCCATAAAATCTTGTTTATTTTTTTCAGCTTCATGCAGCATGCGATAATTAATCAACGCATTCACATTGCCTTTGGCGATTTTTCTGAATCCTTCATGGGCATCCATCCCATCAAAAAAGATAGCGAAGCCTTTTCCGCCCTGTTTTTCAATGGATCTAATGGTCGCATCCACTACAGCTGTTTGCTCATTTTCAACCGCACTTCTGTGAATCAACACACCTACGGTAGAAGTGGTTTTGGATAGTTTAATCCATTCAAAAAATGGTTCCGTATCAGCAGTGATTAGGCCGTTATAATCAGGATGGTAAACGCCTACCTTTGGCACGCTGACTAAATCCCCTACTTTATTATCTTGTGAAAATGCAATATTGCCTAAATAAGCAAATGCATTTTCGTAGTTAGATCGCATGCCGTTGGAAAAGAAAGCTGATAATTCAAGGTTTTGTTGTTGATTAAGGCCTACGTTTAAATGCGGCATATTAAAGCCTACGGCAATCGCTTTCTGCTTAACCCCTTGTGATGCACATGCTTTCATGGCACCAGAGATTGGCCCGTACATGCCTGTCGCGGCGTCTTGACTCACAGCTTGAGTAATTACCACAGGATAGTCGCACAATGCTTTTAGCCCAGGCTTTTTTGAAAAACTCCGCGTGCTATAAGCATCCAGTGACAAATTCAGTTTTTCAGCCGATGCTTTTAAGATTTTTATTTTTGCAGAGGCCAAATGGTTATCCCCAATGTAGAGGATTTGTTTCTTATTATTGGACGTATCAAGCTGCTCATTGCCAGCACTGAATACCAATGATGCAAACAAGGCGATAAACAACCCAATAAACGGTTTAATTAAAGTTTTCATATATCTGTGTCTATTTTAGGTTCTTGTTTTGTTCGTCCGCTGGCACATACACCATGGAGCCGTCTTTCATCTTGTATGCCGTACCCGCTTTTTGACCATCGCCACTGCCAGTTTCACCTTGAGATTTAAACTGCTTAATTTCATTGCCTTCTTTTACAATGATTTCCATATTTGGCTCACCTTCATTTTTAATTACGGTGACGTTTTCAGCTGAAAAAGGGTTTAACGGGTTTTGCGCAATGGAAATGATCAAAGCGGCAATCACCACTAAAAACACATCCACAAGGTTCACCGCCGTAGTGATAGGATCTAACTCTTCTTCCTCGGATAAAAATCGCATTACGCAATCTCCGCACTGGCTTCAGATTGAACAGCTTTTAATGGGGATGCATTTTTTTCTGCATTGGCAGCTTCTAAACGTTCTTTTGCAACTAATAGATCTTGGGCCAACCAACGCTTTTTAATGGAAACCGCTACAAAAGTTAAAGATGCGGCTACAAGTGCAAAAATAACACCGGCAAATGCAATGGATAAGTTTTCTGAAATACCTTGAATATTGCCATCAGCCAAGCTTTTAAGCGCCGGCCCCATAGGAATCATAGTGGCAATCAAACCCAACATAGGTGCCACCTTGGTTACAAGCTTAAGAAACTCTAAGCGCTTAAAGGCAAACACTTCAACCGTATCAAAATCTACGTTTTCATTGGTTGCCTGAAAGTTTTGTAAATCAAAGCCTGGCACCTGATTTTTTATATCTGCTTGCTGGAAATCATTTCTATGGTTTTTTCGCTGAACAGTTTGCATGGCTATCTGACCTAAACTATAAAAACCAAAAAAGAACACAAACAAGATAGCCAGTAATATAGGGGCCAATAAAAGATCGCTTATGCGATACATAAAAAATTCAATAGAAGAAATCATACGACTACCAACAAACTATAAATGATAAAAAAGTGTACCCGTACGACGAGGTACGGGTTATATAAGAGATATTATTCAATAACTGGAGATGCTTCTGACACTTCATCATAGATAAAGCTAATTTGACGACTTGTTACTTCACCATCTACTAGATTGTAATATCCTGTTGGCTGGAATTTATAAGTGGTTGTCGGTGTTTTTATTAGATATACACCAAATTGCGACCAGATTTTGCTCTCTAAATTTAAGTTATATTCATACCATTTGAATTGATGCTTAAATACAGTATCAGCATAGTCTGTTGTCAAGTAATAGCCTTCGTAATCTGTATCAATATAGCTAACAATATGATCTACATCGTCTTCATCTAGTATTTTTCTAGCTGTCACATCAGCACCCAATTGAACTTCAAAGTCACTACACTTAACTGTGAAGTCCCAAGCATTACTAACTTCCACAGTGTCATATGCAGATAAATCAATAT
>CAJXIT010000244.1 GCA_913054055.1 uncultured Thalassolituus sp. | reverse complement strand
GGCAGTGTTATCTGACGTTGGAGTCAATGTGATTAATAAACTATTAATGTCTAAATCATATTGTCTATGGATGTGTGTTTTGAGTTGTAAGCGGTACAGAGCATTAAAAATTAAAAAGTGGCTGCGGAACATGGAAAGAGGGTGGCGCAAAACATCTTTTGGTAGATGGTTTTGTTCTTGTAAATGGCAAATGATGTCGTATTCACGACATTCACGATTTTTTAACAAATAACTTTCTATAATTTGGCTTAGATCAAAGTTGAACATAGAAAAAAAATTGAAAACTTAATGGTTACATATCATATTAGTGTATCTTAATTTTTCAGATAAGCCTTAAGGAAAATCATGAATCGAATTCATTTGAAACATGGATCGCCATTGCAGCTGGACATGCTAATGACAGGGCGACATCCTGAGTATGAAGGGGTTTGGGTGGCCCACGAGCTACAAGGCCAGGATGTCCTGTTTACACGTATGACAGACGTTGCACCATCAAGCCTTAAGGTATGGGCAAAAGCCATTCGTGCTATTAGCTTAACAGCCACGCTAATGCCTTCTGTTGCGGTGGTACTTTGGGTCATGTTCATGGGGCACGAGATTAATCTTCTATCTACCGTATGTGCTGTGTTGGGGGTTCTGTTATTACAGGTGTCGGTGAATCTTTTTAATGATGTGGGAGACTACATAAAGTTGATTGATTTGCCCACATCGTTGGGAGGCAGTGGTGTGATTCAACAGGGGTGGTTGAGCACTAATCAAGTAAAAAATGGTGCCTGGTTAAGTTTAATTATGGGCTGTGCTTTAGGGATGCCTGCCATGGCATTTGCGCCGGAAGGGATTATCACTTGTGGGGTTTTAGCCGTCATTGGAGTGGTGGGTTATAGCGGTAAACCGTTTAATTTTAAGTATCAAGCCATGGGAGATTTTGCGGTTTTTGCCTTATGCGGGCCGATATTAACCATGGGGATGAGTTACGCTGCAACAGGCACTATGCATGACGGAGTGTTATTAATCGGAACGTTTTTTGGTTTTGCTGCTGCGGCTATTTTAAATGCCAATAATATGAATGATATTGAAGTAGATACCAGTCGTGGTGCATCCACGCTAGCTTCTGTTCTTGGGTTTAAATTTGCTCGTAATTGGCAATTTGCATACTATTTAGGCGCATACGCATGTTTGTTTTTTTTAATGGGGCTTTCCAATGCTGTCATGTTATTACCACTGGTAACTTTGCCATTGGTGTTACTGCAAATTAAAAAGCTGAAACAAACGGATAATAGTTCGGACGCGAGTTTGGCTGAGGTACGGTTTGATGCTGCGAAACTGCATTTACTACTGGGGTTGTTGTTATGCGCAGCAATTGGCTCACTGCTGATATTTTTTAAGTAGACTGGGTAAAACAAATACACTCTTGGTGTGTTTATTTCTCATAGCGAATACGATTTAAATACCATTCTTGTGGGCCATTGGGAGTGTGTACTAGGATGTCATCCCCCTCTTCTTTAGATAGTAAAGCTCGAGCCATAGGGCTATCAATAGAAATGTTTTGTTGGTTGTTGTAAATCTCTTCTGGCCCAACGATGTGAAAAAGTTTCATGTCTCCATCTTCATTCTCTACTTCAACGTAAGCGCCAAAAAACACTTTGCCCTCTTGTTGCGCAGAGTACGGTACGACTTTTAACTCTTCAATACACTTACTTAAAAATCGAACGCGGCTGTCAATTTGCCTTAATATGCGTTTGTTTTCTTTATAGTCTGCATTTTCACTGCGGTCGCCCAAACTGGCAGCCCAAGTGACTTTTTTTGTGATTTCGGGGCGATATACACGCCATAGATGGTCCAGCTCATCTTTGAGTGCTTGGAATCCTGCTGGGGTAATGAGCTTAGTTTTCATTAGGGTGGTGATAAATTTATGGAATCAATGAATTGTAACCTGAATTATTGCTTAGGTACGGCTCTGAAGGGTTTTTGGGTGATTTTTTTAGCGGCTGCTAGACTCAAACTATGGATTTGAGATTTATTTAGGAGTCAATATGTCTCGCTTTGTCTTATTGTGCTTTTTGCAAATTTTCATGGTGCCATTGGTCTTTGCTCAGCAGGGTAAAAAGCCTCAACATTTAGATCAAGTATATAAACTGCCAGCGGCTATTTACGATGTGAAAGGCATGGGTAAATGGAAAAAAGGGGCAGATACCGGACAGATAAGGTTAGTGATTGCGCGTACAAACAAACGAGACGAGGTTTACTTACAATGGGTGAAATGGGACAAGCAGGGGCCCAATAAAGTGGTCAGCACTGTCATGGTTAAAGAAATTCAAGAAGCTGCAAATTTTAAAACCACATTCATTCGCCGGGAGACAATTGATGGGAGTCGTCAAATTGTTTTAGGTTTAGAAAATTTGTATGACAAAAGCAGCAGCCGAGCCACATTGCATGTGACGGGGGTGGGTCGATACCGCTGTAAAATGTGATACCTAAAATACTAGGTGGGTTAGAGAATTAAAACTGCCAGCGTAATTGCTGGCATTTTTTTGTGCGGATGTTGGTTGCACTAGGTAAGATCTGAGCTTAAAGCTGAGGCAATGATGTTATCAGGCTGTAGGCGAGGGGGCTTTTCAGCAAATTTCCCAATTCCTTCGATCACTTGGCCTTCCTCAAATTCATAAGGGGCCTTATCTGCGCTACGATCTAGTTTTAGATTTTCAAAATCAAATAATTTAGTGTCAGCCATTTGTGATGGTGCAATGTTTTGCATGGCGTTAAAAATTTGCTGTACTCGACCAGGTGTATCTTTTTCCCATTGATTAAGCATGGCTTTAATATTTTGCCTTTGCAGGTTTTCTTGGGTGCCACACAGGTTACATGGAATGATTGGGTAGCCTTTTAATTTTGCGAAGGCTTCAATGTCACTTTCTTTACAATAAGCCATTGGACGAATCACAATGTTGCGGCCATCGTCTGACAGCAGTTTAGGGGGCATACCGGCAATGCGAGCGCCATAAAACATGTTTAAAAACATGGTTTGCACAATATCATCTCTGTGATGTCCAAGGGCCACCTTGTTTGCACCAATCTCTTCAGCAAATCCATAAAGCGTGCCTCGACGTAAACGTGAGCATAACCCACATGTGGTACGGCCTTCAGGGACTTTTTCTTTTACAACCGAGTAGGTATCACGGTTAACAATGTAATACTCAATATCCAGTTTATCGAGGTAACTTGGCAATATGTGTTCGGGAAAACCAGGCTGTTTTTGATCAAGGTTCACGGCCACCAATTCAAAGTTAACAGGGGCGCTTTTTTGTAGGTTCATGAGGATATCTAGCATGGCAAAACTGTCTTTGCCTCCAGATAAACACACCATAATACGATCGCCATCCTCAATCATGTTGAAATCGGCAATGGCACGGCCAGCTTCTCTTCGCAGACGTTTTTGCAGCTTATTAGACTCGAGCTTCAGCTTTTTCTCAACGGAGGCTTGCTCAGCACTTAAATCACCACCCTGTGTCGCTGTGGGCTCTACAGTAGGGTTTGGGGCTGATGCATCAGTAAATTGAACCATGTTCGTATCCGGGTACTTCTAATTGCGCGGGATTATAGGGGAAAACGTGGCAAATTGCTCGCAATTTAGACGGCTGGCAGAGGGGGTTAAATAGCACCCATAGACACTTCTAACAAAGCTATATTTAGGCTTAATTACCTGTGAAGACAGGATAGTCGCTTTCAGCATGTGCTTTGGCTTGTAAATTGTCTGTGGCCATTATTGTCATACCCGCGAATGCGGGTATTTAGACAGTGATCGCACAGGCCGTACTCAGGGAGTGGCCAATGGCTGTGAATTCTTTTAATTGATTACTGCTGTTAGCTGGCCTTAAGTAAATTATTTGCGGCGTATGCTTTTAATATTTCGGCCATTTGTGAACCATAGTGAGTAACGGTGTAAGGGGCTGTTGTTTTATTCAGCTTGCATATAGGGGTTTTGATAAAGCCCCATTTTAATTTTGCTTTGCGTAATGTGTCTTTTGCATCAGGGTATTTGCCTATGTCTTTTAACCCTTGTTCTATGGTCGAACACATTTTATTTAGATTGATTTGGGTTAAGTTTTCAACCCGTTCAGTTTTAATTGTACGCTCACCGTGTAGTTCAATGGCTTCGGCAATTGTGTCTAATAAAGTGAAAACTTCTACTGAGCTTTCAGGGATCTTCGCTTCAAATTCAATGGCTTGAATGGGGGCGTAAATATTTTCTATCAGCTCAGAGTAAGCTGAGTAACCATTAGAAAAAGTACGTGAGCCGAGCCTTTCATCAAACGTAGCCGCTTCATTCTTAGCTGATCGCAAATAAACGCGCATTCCCATGCTTAACGCTTCTTTGTGGCTCTTTTCTAAGTGATCTAAGTTATCGATCTTGTTTAATATGCGATCGATTTTTTCAATTCTTTCGTTTCGTTGCGGGTGAGCTCGCGCATCTTCATCAACAATCAACGCATAAATGTAGGCGGCACGTACATCAGATTTTAAATTTTGTAGTTCGTGGTAGGTGTCTAATAGCGGTGCGGCTTGGATCCCTGAGCTACATGCCAGTAATAGTGCTAAACAATATGAAATTCTAATTTTCATAATCCATTCCTTGTGATCAAGTAAATCGATGCGTAATTTTATTTGCCACAGAATAGCGAAGATAGATTATTTTTAATAGGTTTACAGAGCGATCTTGTGGCTTGCTAGAGGAAAAAAATACTAAATTGTCTGAATAGCACACTGAAAACCCAATGCGGTTGCCCAATAAATCTTGTTAATATAGCGAGTGCCGCTTTAATAATTTTAAGCGGCTAATGAGTCAGAATCCACTAGACTTTGGTAGCATTTGATAAATTCATCAACTGACGCTTGTGGGCGGCTATGAAAGTGTCGGCGCCAGTATTTAGCAATGGCTTTCAAATCATTATATTGAGGAAGCGGTCTTTGTTTTCGTTTGTAAATCATCCAAGCTATGGCGGTGGTATAGCGCAAATTGGTGGCTAATTCATCGTGAGGATGACTAAGGAATTCACGCTGACTGGCTAACCCTCTTACCTTGCTGGCTAATTCTGGATCTTTTGCTAAATAATGATCCCAAATACGTTGATGGCTTTGCGAACTGATTTGAAAAACACCTAAACGTTTTTTGTCGCCTTTGATCCTAAAACCCATGCCAGATTCAAAAGCAGCTGTCGCCACTAAAAGTGTTTCTGCATCTTTAGAATACTCACCTAAATACTTTAGGGTAGGGCGTATTACTAAATGCTGTAATTCACTGGGACAAATTCCCATTGCTCATTCCTTGGTAGGCTCAGTATGTATGCTACCTACTTGATCGATTTACTGTGACTCACAGCCACAAGCGTAAATAGAATCAGTTGTTTAACTAAGGTGTCGCATACACACTTTGTATTACGACAATATGACTGTAGCTAAACAATTGGAAGACGCCAGAAAAAAGCAAAAAATCCTTGATTTTTAGTTTTTGTAATAAAAATAAAGGCTTATCTGGGAATATCAGGAATAGAAGTTGA
>CAJXIT010000243.1 GCA_913054055.1 uncultured Thalassolituus sp. | reverse complement strand
CCCATTCAGACATGGCTATCACCCCAAAAGTAAAGAATAAAAAGAATATATCATTAAAAAAGAAATTGCTTACCGGATTGGCACTTACATGCCTAATACCCTTAACATTAATAACCAACGAAGACACTAAAGGGAGCCCGGTAATAGAAGTTGTGAAACAAGACAAGTGGAACAAAATCAAAGAAACATTTAACACTGACTCTCTTACATTTGAAGACAAAAATGATTACAGCACAATCACTGGTCGACTAAAAAAGAAATCGGAATACAAAAATCTTATGGCTCTAATCGACATAGTCGATCTTAATAGCAAAATAAATATACATATTGATGAAGAAATTGAAAGAGCATTAAATCAAGATATTTTTTCAACATTAGGAAACGCTGAAATCAAAGCTGTAATCAGTCAAAAGCAGGGAGAGTTCGACCTTATAGGTCCTGCCAAATCCAATGACGAAGTTAATGATTTCATTATTAAAGCAATAAAAAAGTATCCTGAAGTATCAAAAATTAATAACCTGACAAAAAAAACTACTGAAAACAACGACCCTAAACCGATCAACATGGGAATCAACATCAGAAGTGTAAACCTTGGAAGAACGCCCTACTTCATTTCAGAAGACGGAAAGCGATTTGTTAACGGTAGTACTTTAGTTAGCGGCATGATTATCGATGGTATCAACACGGAATACATTCGACTAAAGAAAGGTGGAGAATTATTCCATCACCAGCTAGGAGCAAATTAAGTGACAACCATGACCAATGAAAATATAGAAAAAATTGAAACAGGGTTTCATCGATCTAAAGAATTTCAAGATCAGTTAACAACAAACATTACAGCCCTTCATGCAAAGTTAAATAAAGGCCTTACACCTAATGAGTATGAAAAAAGCACAACATTAATAGACTGCTATAAATCTGCACAAACAGCAATTAGCAAGCTTGAAAACCAGACAAAAACCTAAAAGGATATAAACATGGCACTAGATTTTGACAGCATTAGCTCTGCACTAAATAGCTCCGTAGCCGCGGCTGAAGCCGAAGTAGAAAGCCTACAAAATACAAACTTAAGTGATTCAAGCAACATGTTATTGTTTCAGCAAGCCATCAACGAATGGACTGTTGCCACTGGCCTACAAAGCACAACGATCAAAGCTCTGCGCGATGCCCTACAAGGCATTGTTCAAAAAATGTAGAGGCTTGCCATGAAATCAACCCCAACATTTCCAAAACAAGCATTATTTTTATTGGCCTTTGACTGTGCAGTACAAGGGCTAGAAAAAGAATGCACCAAAATCTGCAATGGAATTTCCTCGGAGTACCCAAACAGCCCCGTATCGCATCTTATTGAAGCGATATCCTTAATCAGTTCAAATCAGTATAAAAAGGCACTAAAAACTTTAGAAGATAAAGCACTTCCACTAGAACAAGACAACCTTATCACTCAAGCGCTAATTTCATTTACATACTTGAAACTAGGTACAATTGAACAAGACAACTCTTTACTATTGTCACTTTCAAATGAAATTAACAACCCAGATACGTCTTCACGAAAACTGGCTCAAGCACTGCTAGCCGCATAAAGGGTTTTATATGATTGAACTTACAGCCGGCGTCGCGGCACCAAGTGGTACGCTAGAAAATACCACTACAAATACAGCTGAGCTGTATTCAGACAATGATCAATACAGATTTGAATCTGCTATGGAGGCTGAAAATTGCGATTCTAGCTCCTCTTCAGACTGCATGGGAAGCCAATTTCTAGAAGGTATGCAACAACTAAAATCAGGGTACGATGAAAAAGTCACCGCGATTAATGATGCCGTTAATATCGGCGAACTTACCGTACAAGATGTCATGTCGTTACAATTAGAAATTGCAAAACTGCAAATGCAAGAAGAATTAATGGCAAAGACTGCGAGTAAAACCACTCAAAATGTCGATACATTGTTAAAAAGCCAATAACATAAACAAGGGAACATAATGACAAATCGAATATTCGCCCTACTAACATTGTTATTTTTAATAACAGGATGCAAAACAGAGCTATATGGCGGATTAAGTGAAAAAGAAGGCAACGAAATGTTTGCTATTCTTTACAATGCGGGTTTAAACATTGAAAAAGAAACCGACAAAGATCGATTTGTTACCCTACTAGTGGAAGAAGAGCAAAGCGCCAGCGCCATCCAGATATTAAAAAACAATGGGTTCCCAAAAGACCGATTCACTAACATCGGTGACGTTTTTTCAAAAGATGGGTTAATATCATCTCCCACAGAAGAAAAAGCTCGACTCATTTATGCACTTTCGCAAGAAATTTCATCTACCTTATCTCAGATAGACGGTGTACTTACCGCTCGTGTGCACGTAGTCATGTCAGAAAAAAATGAATACAACCGAAAAAGCGCCCCTCCGAGTGCCTCAGTATTCATCAAGCATATTGAAAGTGTGGACATTGTATCGCTAACTGGAAAAATTAAGAGTTTAGTGGCCAATAGCATCAATGGTCTAACAGACAAACAAGTAACGGTTGCACTGTTTCCAGCCTTGAAAAACTCTGAAAAAAGGGCCGAGTTAAACTCATCTTCCATTATCACATGGATTATTTTATCGCTTATATTGTTAGCATTACTATCAATAGGCGCATGGCTAGGCTATCAACACTACATCAAAAATAAACAAGATGAACTAGCTACTAACCCTGAGAATGGCCAAACCGCATGAACTGGAGCAATGACATCAAGCCAAAGCAGTTAAAAGCTTATAGAGCGTTATATAGCTTTGGCATTGATGATATTCATTCGTCATGGATTAAAGAGATCCCCTATTGCGAAGGACTATCTAGAAAGAAAAACGCAGTTATACGCGACCAATACCTCAGTGACTATATCTTCGAACACCTAAACCTAAAGCAAGGTGACACGATTGAGTTAGAACAAGCTATCCCTCCCCTACTGTTAATGTCAGCTGATAGCTTAGAGCAAATTTTTACCCTATTTGGTGCCATACAATTTCAACAAGAGATTGCACACACGATTATAAAATCGGACCTTGTGTCTCTGAAAAGGTCAAACGGAACCCACATATACGAGTTTACATTATCTCATGCACGCCTTATTTCACTCCCGCCTTTAAGTAACAAAGAAGCACTGTTAAAACTATATGACACCAACCCAGGTAATGCTTTAAAAATTGCGGGCGCTAAAACATTAAATCAAGCTTTTAACATTAAAAACAAGCCACTTCGACAAAGAATCAGATACAAGCTACCGAAACAATATTTCAATCACTTTTTAAAGTCACCATGCGACATTACCAATCGTACAATAATGGCAACAGCTGAAAAACTGGCAAAGGATTTTTCAATACCATGTTCTCACTTACTCGCATAAACTTACTGGATACTGACGTATTACAGCACCATAAAGTTATACCAAAAGAAAACATTAAAGCATCTAGAACAGCAGATCAAATCATCCAAGACGCCATCAGTTACTCTAATAAAGTACACAATGAGGCTGATACTCAATACCAAAATCGTACAGAGCAAGGCTACCAGGAAGGAAAAAAACAATGGGAAATTGAACAAGCTGAACGCATAACACAACTAAACCTTCAGATTAAACAACATCTAATGAACAGCAAATCGGATGTGACAGATATGATCATGAGCATAGTTGAAAAGGTGATTGGTCAAATTGATCAAGCCCAGTTAATCAGTAAGCTAGTTAGCCAATCATTAAATCAATTAACCCTAGATTGCTCAATTGATTTGAGGGTTTCACCAGAAAACATAGAGCAAGCAAAACAGGCGTGTAAACAACTGCTCGATCAGTACCCTTCTATTGAAACCCTTAACGTGATTATGGATACAAAGCTTTCAGCCCTTGAGTTTTTAATCGAACATCCAACAGGTATACATGATATCAGCCCAAAAACCCAATTCAACAACCTTAAAAAGTCGCTGAATGAACCTTAATCCTTATGCAAGAATATTAATATAGCTATCAGCGAGCTTTCGTAAATCTGCGGTTAGTTGTCATTGGTGTTTTAGCGCCTCTATTAACAACTAAAAATCCTTGCTCAATTTAAGGTTATCATTCTGAATTTTCTACTCCTACACGCTCTAACCAGCTAAAGACTTCTGCAACCGGTTCAATTAAATTACTTGGAATTGCACCGCCAACCTCAGCTTGAGCAAGAAGTGCTCTAGCCAAGGGAATGTTTTCAATGACAGGAATATTCTCTTCATAAGCTATCGCTTTAATTCTCTGCGCCATACTATCCACCCCCATAACCGTTAAGCTTGGCAAAGGTGTATCACCTTTTTTATAGTAAAGCCCTACCGCCACATGGGTCGGGTTTGTTATCAAAACAGACGAACCTGCCACTTTCTTTCGGGTATCACCATTCAATAACTCCCGATGAATCGATTTACGTTGTGACTTTATCTCTGGATTACCCTCTGTCTCCTTGTATTCACGTTTTATTTCATCCATCGACATTTTAAGCTGTTTAATATGCTGCATTTTTTGAAACACATAATCGATCACAGCCACAACAATAAAGGCTATAACGCTGTTTATTAACAGCAGTTTCACCAGATAACCCAGTAATGGCATTAAACATTGATCACCGCAATAAGGTACCTCAATTAAATCCTTAATATTATTTATAATCACCAAATACACTAGAAAAGAAAGAAATAGAATTTTAAAAACAGATTTAACGAACTCGAAAAAGTTCTTCATTGAAAATATTTTCTTAAAACCCGAGATCAAACTAATCTTCTCTGCTTTTGGCTTTATCGGCTCCATAACGAACAAAGGGCCAACCTGTATGTAATTAGAGAGAATACCGACAACCACAACAATTGTAATAAGCGGAATCAACAGAAAGAAAACCTTATGTAGCACCCCCTCTACCACACCTTCCAGAGCCTCATAAAAAGGCAGGTGATAAAACTGAGCTGGCAGCAGAATAATCTCGGATAACACACGTAAATGATATTCATCTGTCGCCCAAAAATATAAAAACAGCGATGTTAGCAATGCTGCTGAAACCACTTCTTTACTTTGTGCAACCTGCCCTTTCTTTCTGGCATCGCTGATTTTCTTAGGGGTTGGTTTTTCAGTTTTTTGATCCATATAATCTCTATATCACTTGACCCAACGCACCAAACAAATCTGATATATTCCTCATGTGCTCACCAAAGATTGAAATCATGACAGATAAATACAATATAAGTATCGCTATAGCCACTGCACTTTTAATTGGCATGGATAAGAAAAAAACATTTAACTGAGGAGAAAACCGACTAATTAAGCCCAGGCCGAACTCACTCAAAAACATAGCAATAACGGCTGGCGCAGCCAAAACAACGGTTAAATTCAACAACAAGTCCATTTGGTTCAAAAAGAACAATGGAGCATCCGCATGTGGAAAATTGGGCATAAAAGATAATACGGGCCAACTGACGTAACTTGAATAAAGCCCCCCAATAAACAAAGTAAACATACCCGTGACAAAAAATATGGTTGTCACAGTTTGTACGAGCAAAATCCCTAAAGGTGATGCCTGGCTCCCAGACAGAGGATTC
>CAJXIT010000242.1 GCA_913054055.1 uncultured Thalassolituus sp. | reverse complement strand
GGACCCAATGTCCCAGGTTCGCTGTTTCAGATTCTTGCGGTGTAGCCACCAAACATAGAAAACCCGTTATTTCGTAAGAGATAACGGGTTTTTGCTTTTTAGGACCCAATGTCCCAGGTTCGCTGTTTCAGATTCTTGCGGTGTAGCCACCAAACACAGAAAACCCGTTAAATGGAAATATTTAGCGGGTTTTTGCTTTTTTGGGTGAGTTAGCTAGCACAGCTTTATCCTGCTGTTTTAAAGAAGCTCAATACGCTCTGCATCTTTTTCGCCTGCTCAGCCATGGCCTCACTGGCTGCAGCGGCCTCTTCAACCAAGGCCGCATTTTGTTGGGTCATGCTGTCCATTTCTGATACGGCAACGTTGACTTGGTTAATACCCGTTGTTTGCTCTTGAGCGGCTAGGGAAATGGCTTGCACCATAGATTCTACCTTATCCACTGCTTCAACTATTTCCAATAGAGTACCGCCAGACTCATTAACCAGTGTGGCGCCATCTTCTACTTTTTCAACACTATCTCGTATCAGGTCTTTAATTTCTTTTGCAGCCCCTGCGCTTCGCTGTGCAAGGCTTCGTACTTCACCAGCAACTACCGCAAACCCTTTGCCCTGTTCCCCTGCTCTGGCAGCCTCTACCGCTGCATTAAGCGCTAATAGGTTGGTTTGAAAAGCAATTTCATCAATGACACTGATGATATCGGATATTTGCTTACTTGAAGCATTGATTGCTTCCATTGCACTCACGGCTCGGTTAACAACGGCACCACCTTGTTCCGCTTTTTGTTGCGCCACAGATGACAGTTGTGCCGCTTCTTTTGCACCGCTTTCACTTTGCTTAACGTTTGCGGTCATTTCCTCCATACTAGATGCTGTCTCTTCTAAGCTGGAAGCTTGCTCTTCGGTTCGCTGACTTAAATTGGCATTACCCTGAGCCAATTCATCTGCGCCAGTATGAACCGTTGCAGAAGCAGACAATACTTCTCCAATCACTTCGGTTAGTTTGTCTACGGTTTCATTGGTATCATTTTTTAAACGTTCAAATGATCCCTCATAATGCCCTTCAATTTTTTGTGTCAAGTCCCCACTGGATAGCGCGCTTAATACTCGAACCACGTCGTTTATAGCAATGTCCGTCGTCTCAACCAATTGATTCAAACCAAACGCAATTTTTTGGAAAAAGCCTTCTTTGTCGTCCATGTTCATGCGAACACTGTAATCCCCTTTTCCTGCTGCCGAGATCATATGATTAACTTCGTCTTCGGCTTTCACCTCTTGTGTTCGATCACTCCATTCCACAACCGTTCCAAGGCGCTCACCTTGTTCATTGGTAATGGGGTTAGCAACCAAGCCGAAAGTGCGTCCACTGACTTTAATTTCAGTTTGATACGTTTTATCTAATTTTTTAAGTAAGTGTTGTTGATGACTTGGGTCTTTGTGATAAATATCGATATTCTGTCCCAATATATTATTAGCATTAAAACTCGGCAGTACTTGTTTCAAATCATCTTCTACTTCTCGCATCATATTGGCGACAGCATCATTCATGTAAATCACACGATTATCCGCATCACCAATCATCACATTGGTACTACAAGCATCAAGAGCTTGCTTGATACGGGAGTTTTCATTTGCTACGCGCGTATCTTCGTCCTGACGTTTAAGCTCAGCCGTCACATCATTCCACTCGACCACGGTCCCGATACGAGCATTGTCTTTATCAGTAATAGGGTTCGCCACTAATTCAAAGGTGCGCCCACCCACAGAAATAGTAGTTTTATAGGTGTCTGATAAAGCTGACAACATGGATCGCTGATGCGCAGGATTTTTATGGAACACATCCACATTACTGTTCATAAGCGTTTCAACACTGAATTTAGGTAGGTCTTTTTTAATGTCGCTTTCAGCAATACGCATCATATCCACAACTGACTCATTCATATAAACAATGTTATTATCTTGATTGGCAATCATAATATTTGTTGAACATGCATCTAGTGCTTGTTTAATCCGTCCATATACAACGGCTTCTTCTTGTGCGACTTTCATTAAACGCTGGGATTCTTCTGCGCTTTTTTCTACTTTCTCTGTTTGCACGGCCTGTTCTTGTTTCATGCGATTTAATTGTTCAATGGTATCGTTCATGCCACTGGCCAATACATTCATATCACCATTATAATTTTTTTCTAAACGCCGAGAAAAATCATTTTCTGATACACCATTCAATACATGAGCAGCTTCTCCAAAGCAGCTGCTTAACGATTCCAGCAGCTTATCAATGGCTAATGAGGCTTTACCCACCTCGTCTTTGTTTGTATTTTATTCGAGTTGAGAAATCACCCGAAGATAGGATACCACTTAACGTAGACGCAAGGTTTGAAATAGGGGCCGCCAATGTGCGCCCTAAAAAGTAAGCCACCACAATCAAAATAACCATGCCCACCAATACAATCAAACTCATAATCGATTGCAACGCCGCAACAGGTGCTAACGCTTCTGAAACATCAATTTCTGCAAGCAGGGCCCAATTTAATCCCAGTACGGAAATCGGAGTATAGGCGCTAAATACAGGATTACCGTTATAATCGATAACAATTTCTATATCAGTTTCCCCACTTAAACCTGCATTGACCGCGTGGGTATCCACTTTACCTTTCTCAGGATGACGGAAGGATGAAACCACAGAATGGTTAACCGGATCTAAAAACGAATCTGAACGCATTAGGTTATCGGCACCCACTAAATAGGTTTCACCTGTTTCTCCCATCCCTGTTCGCTCAGACATAATGCCATTAATTTCAGCAATGGGCATTTGAAAGACAAGTACGCCGATCTTTTTATTACCATCATAAATAGGACTCGCAATAAAACTGGCAGGGGCTTCATATGAGGGGTAATAAAGTTGATAGTCACTTAATACCGTTTCACCTTTTTTAAGGTTGGTGGCGGCGGTTTTATAAACATCTGAAAAATTGGTATTCGCATAGGGGCCTGTTTTTAACGAAGTGGCAAAATCCAGCTCCTTAAACACACTGTAAACAATGTTGCCGCTATCGATATCTACCAGAAATATATCGTAATACGAAAACGTTTGCAGAAACTGACGAATCTCAGAGTGATAGCGATTATGATAGCGATGATAACGGGCTTTGCCCGATGCAGAATTCATTGCATCTTTAGAACCTAATGGGTGAGGATTTTCGCTTATATAATCATGTTGCATGGCAAGAGTAGTCGGGGAGAGTGTCCGCAAAATAGAATCCACCCCTGCGTCTTTTTTATTTTGCGATGTAAATTCTTTAGCGAACTGTTCACGGTAATAACCAGAAACAGACACTCTTGCTTTAGATACATTCAAGTTTGATTTATCCGAGGTATAACGATTAAACCCTTGAGTAAAATCTTTCATGGCAGAAATAATATTCTGCTGTCCAGCCATGATGGTGACTTGGTCATTAATGCGATTTAGATAACGCTCAATTGCATTTTTTCTACTTTCTCGTACTGCGGTTAAGTGATTACTGGCTTCTTCTTCCAATAATAAAGCCGCTTGCTGGTTAGCCATAAAGGCTACAATGATCGAAGGCAATAATCCCATAACCACCAAAACCAAGATCAATTTCCGGATCATCGACATATTTGAAAACTGAAATACCATGCTCGCTCGCACCTGCAATTTTACGACTGTTCATTTCAGTCTAGCAGCTAATCGCCCTATTTCAGGGGGATAGGATAGGAATTTAAAATAAGCAGAGAAAGCGCTAAGCTCGTTTAAAAACTCACCATTTTGGTGCAGTTTTATCCTCATTTTTATATCAAACATAAAAAAGGTGACCACTTGGTCACCTTTTTTTGTTGTAAATGAATTTTAGTTACCTGTTAAGCGCCCGCTAACGCCACCTGACTGCGACTGAGCAATTTATGAATTTGCTTTTTATTGTAATACACCAATAAATACGCCGCTTCATCGCCGTATTGGGTGACACTGCCTTCAATAAAACGCCACTTAGTATGCACCATGCGTAAATCTCGTTTAATTTTATCACTCATACCGGACTCTTGAAGGCGATTAAAATTATCATTCAAATCCTTTGCCATGGCCACAGGGTTAATGCTGTCGCTATTCGACACACTCATAGAACCATAAAGTGCACTAGAGACATCAAAAAATCGTGCCGTCATCACTTCGATATTTAAAGCCATGTTTGCAATGCCGCCATGGGAGGGGTTTTCTTTAGATGCCAAGCCCACATACTTCCCATAAGCGCTGCTTAGATAATCACGAAAGGCATTACGAGTCACTACAGGAATAATGAATCCCGCCCCATCCACATACTCAAATGTTAACTCCGGCTTTAATTTGTCCCAACGTACCTGCAACTCATTGGCACTGACGGCATCCTGAGATTGAAATTTACTTAAATATGCTTGAGCTTCAATAAAGTGCTGTTCGTATTCATTTTTATAGCGGTTATCACCTTCACTAAGGCTAAACATATAAAACGCTGACATTGACTGACTAACAGCCAAAACGTGCTTACCTAATGTAGATGAAGCAAAGCTATGAGAAGTGAAAACACACAAGACGATCAGTAGCCCTGTACGCATGCTTGATAACATGAGAAGCCCTCTTTAGGTTTATTATTTTTTTGGACAACTCAGATAATAACCAATGCTAATGCAAAAGGAATAGACACAAATGGTGACTTTTACACTCAAATGCGCCATTAAATAAATGAACGGCGCATTCTGATTAAAAACAGAAAATTATAATGAATACGGCTTATTATTAATCAAAAGCATTAGTTATGATTACTCAGTAAAACTTGACCCGAACTTAACACCTTTGAAATTTTATTTTTGGTTGCGTATACCAAAAAGTATGCGCTTTCATCACTGTAATTCACCACACTTTCTTCAATAAATTCCCATTTAAATTTTGCTGAGCGAATATCTTTCGCACCTCCCCCTACTCCCAGATTTGCAAGGTCATCCAGTGCTTGCTTGAACTCTTTACTGATCACTTTAGGGTCTAGCATTTCTAAATCTGAATTACTTAAAGAGAAGGTACCGTTATAGGTGCTCGATATGTCAAAGAAGCGAGCAATCACGGCTTCTAACTGAACCAATGTAAATCCATAACGCGCTTCAGGGGCTTTTTCACCATCCGCCTTTGCCAGCGATAACTGATAGACTTTTGATAAGTAACTCCTGAAATTACGGCGCACGGTAGGGTCTACATCCCAGCCAAACTCCTTTGAAAATGTGGCTTTAATGTTTCCTTTTAATTTATTCCAGGTTAGCTGTAATTCAGCCGCTTGTTCTGGCTCTCCATTCGAATACAGAGAAAGAGACTCACTGGCTTTTTGCTTATAGAACTCTAAATCTCTCTCATACTTCGCATTACCTTCGGATAAACCCTGCATGTATAAAGCCGACATGGTTTGTCCCACCGCTTGTACGTGTTGATTTAGGTGAGAATTAGCTGATGTCAAACAAGACAAGCAAACAGACATGATTAAAAGGCAATATTTGATTAGGGTCATATGAAGAAACGCTTACTTTTATTTTAGTTATGAGGTTTTTCACAAGCCTAATATGTTTTACCTTTCTAG